>JAUXWS010000059.1 GCA_030685015.1 bacterium | reverse complement strand
AGGGACAGTCTGCGGACAGTCCACAGACTGTCCGCGCGGTGGCACCCCCTTCACCCCTCCCGCCACCACAACCATGCCCCCAACCCCGCCAGCAGCAGGCCGCTGGCCAGGAAAGCGCCCGGCAATCCCACCGCCCCAATGAGCGGGGCCGAAAGAAAAGGCGTGCAGAACTGGCCCAGGAAGATGGAGCTGGACATGACCGCCACTGCCCGCGCCCGCCCCCGGGCGTCCACATGCTGGTTCAGCCAGGCGGTGAAGTTGGGGCGCGCCAGCCCGAAGCCCACGGAAGCGATGGAAAGGCCAACCACAATGAGGGTGTAGCTGGCGTCCACAGAGACGAGGCCATAACCGGCGCCCACCAAGCCGAACGCGAGGGCGAATGAGGGCCCGATTCGCAGGCGGCGACGCAGCCGTGCGTACTGCAGCGAGGCGAGACCGGCGCAGAGGGTGGCCACGGAAACCGCCACGGCAACGGCCGTGGGCGCCTGGATGCCCATGCCGAGCAGGAGGAAGGGCGTCTGCACGGGCGTGTAGTAGAAGACCACCATGTGGATGAAGGCGAGGGCGCCCAGCAGGGCGAGGAAACCGCGCAGGCGGCGCCGGGTGGCCTGGTCCGGGGCGGGTCCGCGTTGCTGGTGCCGGGCCGGCTCGGGCAGCTGCCACCAGGCCAGGGCCGCCAATGGCAGGGGCAGGGCGTAGACCCAGAAGGGGCCGCGCCAGCCCAGGGCCTCGGCCAGAATGCCGCCCATAATCTGGAAGGCGACGCCGCCGAAGGACATGAAGGCGTTCTGCCAGCCCAACACCCGGCGCTGCTCCTCCCCCTGCCAGTACTCGAGGACCAGGGTGGTGGAACAGGTCATGATGAGGCCCACCGCCACCCCCAGCAGGGCCCGCCCCGCCAGCAGCGCGGGCAGCGACCCCGCCCACAGGCCCTGCGTGCCGGCCAGGGTGTAGAGCAGCAGCCCGGCCAGCAGCACCGGACGTCGACCGTGGCGGTCCGCCAGCCAGCCGGCGAGCGGCGCGGCCGTGGCCGTGAACAGGCCTGGCAGGGTGAGCACCAGCTTGACGTAGGTGGGGTCGGCGGCGGCGAACCGCCCATGCATGAGGCCAAGGGCGGGGGCGATGGTGGCGCCCGCCATCACCGTCAAACTGGCCGCACCGAGCAGCGTGAAGAGGCGGGTTGGATGCGAGGGCAACCCGCGTTCAGCGGGCATGGGGGTCCGCGGCCTGAACGGAGCCACCGGCCGACCCCGCCGGATCGAAGGGCGGAGGAGAGACCTCGGCCAGACGCTTCAACCAGCGCCGCTGCAGGATCATCGAGACGCCCACGACCAGCATGTTCAGGGTCACACCTGCCGTCAGGAGGATGATGGCAGGCCGGGCACGGCCCAGGCTGGCGAAAAAGAAGAAGAGGCAAAGACCCATCAATACCAGCAGCAGGGCCTCAATCCACTTCCCGGCCTGGGGAATCGAGGGTTGCCACGATACAGCGCCCCGGTGGCGCTCACCCGATGCGACCAGGCGCCGGCGCCACCGCCTCGTCCACCAGACAGGAACGAAAGGGCCCAGCCACACGAAAAGCGCGGCCACCGCCATGCCGTCAGTTTCCAGGAAGTAAAGTGCGCCAAGCGAGACTCCGAGATAGAGCATGAGGCCGGCCAGGACCAGCAGCCACCCCTGCCGGCGCAGGCTCCATTTGGTCTTGTAGTGCGTGAGGGAGTCCACCAGCACCCACTCCCCCCGCCGCGCCGAGAGCAGCCAGGCATGGCGCCCGTCGAAGGCCTTTCCTGTCACCCATTCCATGGGCCATGCTCCCAGCCGGGGACCGCGCAGGAGCGGTCAGGTGTCCGCCTGCGGCCGCTCGGCCAGCAGGCGCCACATCCATTGTCGTGATAGGATCATTTGGACCGCAATGGCGAAGAACAGCACCGTCATGGCCAGGGGAAACAGGCGACCTTCATCCGATGTCCAGCCGACAAGACACACCACGGTGACGAAAAACAACATCAGCGCCAGCGGCCACCAGGCCTTCAGGTGGTTGCGCCAGCCGGGACCATGGCCAAGAGGCGTCAGGAAGCGCACGCCGCCCTGGATCCGCTCCCCGGCGGCGCGCAGCCGGCGCCACCACAGAGCCTCATGAACCGTCTGCGCCAGACCGAAGGCCAAGCCAAACACGAGAAGATGGTGCGCCCCAAGGGCCGTCCAGTACACCAAGGGGAAATATATGAGTCCGATCACCAGAGGCGTGAGAAGTGGTCGGATGATCCTGTCTCTCCGCTCATAGCGTTTGAGCAGCCGGTGCTGGCTTTCATCCACCGCCACCCACTCGCCGCGCCGCAGGGAGAGCAGCCAGGCGTGGCGTCCATCCGGCGCATAACCCTTGACGTGATACATGGCCCTTTCCCTTGCTGAGGCATGTCCCGGACGTGGATCCCGGTCGCATCCGCCTGTCGCCGCCGAGTATACAAAAGCGGAGCCGGTCCGGGACCGGCTCCACACCTTCAGGGTTGGGCTGACCTCGCAGCCTGTCGGACTTGGCCGGAGTGGTGACTCCAACAATTTCCAGGTCAGGAGAAGACGAAGGTCGGAGGCGCTCTTGTCGGCGCCGCCTTCGTTGTCCTGGTCGCCGTAACCGGCCTTGATCGCCTCTGTGAGCGGCATGGATGCCGTTCAAATGTCGACCATCGGCCTCGCCGCTGATCGACTGCCGCTTGGTCACGTCGTATTCCTTCAAGTTTGAGGCGGGGCGTTTCCTCTGCCGTCTTCTTCGTCGTCCAAAGCGCGCACGCCGCGTACCTGGTGGATCTCCAGGGCGATCAGGACCCAGAAAAGGAGCATGAGAAGCAGGAAGGGGCGGGGTCCCATCCCGCCCGGGCTCCAGTCCAGGAAGACGACGGGCAGGGCGAGCAGCAGGGGCACGAAGGAGAGAAGCTGCCAGAAGGCTTCACGGGGCCGGGCCACCGGCACGACGCCGCCCTGTTGGAGCCGCCCCGCGCCCTGCAGCAGGCGGGTCCAGGCGCGGTTCTCCTGCAGCAGATGGAGGTGCGCCAGCAACAGCGCCAGCCAGGGGGTCGTGCGCAACGAGAACAGGTAGTCGACCAGCGGATTGAGCACCAGCAGGATGATCAGCAGGTAGAGGCCCTTTTGCCAGAAGCGGTGCCGCTCCTTGATGAGGCGGGCCTGCGTTTCCTCGTCCACCACCACCCATTCCCGGCGTCGTACCGACAGCAGCCAGGCCGGCCGTCCATCCTCCGTGCGTCCTTGCACACCTGTCATGTGCCGCCCCGGCGGCCGGTGCTCCAAACGAAGTTGACCAGGGGGAAGGCGAAGAAGTCGCTGCTGGAGATGGGCGCGGCCATGCCCAGATCGGCGGACAGGGCCCCGCTGCGAAAGCGCAGGCCCAGGCTGGCCAGGCCTCCATCCAAGGTGCCGTAGTTCTCCGTGATCAGCGTCAGGCGCGGCGAGAGGGGCCACTCGCCACCGGCCAGGGCGAGGCCCCGGTCCCCCTCCACGCCATAGGGATAGCCGAAGCCCAGGGTGAGGGCCCGACCCTGCCAGTCCCTTGTGCCCACGGCGTAGACAATGCCGGCGTCGCTCTTCCCCATCAGGAGCAGGTGCATGACGCCCACGGCCACGCCCAGGTCCGCTCGACGCACCAGCTGGAAGCGCGGCGTGAGCCAGACAGGGTGCTCGATGCCGCTGCCAAAGATGAGCGGCGTGCCGCCACCCAGGGCGAACCAGTCGGTGAGGCCATACTGCGCGAAAGGCAGCAGCACCTCATAGACACCCAGGGTGCTCTCGCCCCGCCGCAGAGAGCGGCCGGTGGGGGCGAAGAAGAGGCGCGTGCCGCCGGTCGGGCCAAGCTCCGCGTGCGGTTGGTCCGAGGCAAGGGGCTCCAGGCGGCTGACCTGTCCCGTCTCCACTTCCACCAGCACGCCGGCGCTGGTGCGGAACCAGAGCCGCTCCGCCGTCTCCTGCTCCACCCGGCCCACCAGCCGCGAGCCGTCGGTCAGCACCAGCAGTTGGAGGGAATCGGGGGGAGCGGGCGGGGAGTCGCCGGGACGGGCCGGAAGATCGGCCCAACATCCGGACACCAGGACGAGGAGCAGGGCGATCCAGCGCATCAGCAACCTCCCGGGCCGATGGTGGGCGAGGCCGGGTCCGGCCCCTGCGGCGAGGCAGGGATCTCCGGATAGAGGACCCGCATGCAATCCGGACAGATGCCGTGGCTGAACTCGGCCTCGCTGTGGTCGCGCACATAGGACTCGATGCGCTCCCAACGGCCCCGCTCGTCGCGGATGCGATGGCAGTTGGCGCAGACGGGCAGAATGCCCTGAAGGAGGCGGAGGCGGAGGCAGCGCAGCAGCCGATGGGACGGCGCCGTCACCAGGGCGGCGCAGGCCAGGACCAGCGCCGATTCGATCAGCCCTTCCACCCAGTTGACCGGCGTGGCCGCGGCGCCGAAGAGGCGGTGGGGAAGATCGAGCACTTCATTCATCCAGAGCACGGCGATGAGGACGAGGAAGCCTCCCGCCTGCAGGAGCAGCATGCGCCGGCGAACCAGGATCAGTTGCATGGTTTCCCCCACCCACTGGCAGCCTATCAAACTTGGCCGCTTCGCGGTCTTCATCGCCCCGGCCGGGGGCCGGGGTGGCCAAGGTCACACCTGGCCGGCGGATTTCAATAGGCGGCGCTCCGGTGCGGGTGGCCGTGGCAACTGAGCGTGCAGTTGCCCAGGGAGAGGGAGGAACGCTCCACCTTGAGCACGCCGTTCAGCGGCGCGATCCACGGCTTGTCCAGCCGCAGCAGGCCGGGCTGGTCCGGCGAGCCGTGGGGGTCATGGCAGGCGGCGCAGGAATAGCCGCCCTGCAGGATGTGCAGGCGGTGCCAGCGCCAGCCCTGACCGCTGGTGAACCAGTTCTCCCGGTGGCAGCTGAAGCAGAGGCCGTTCTCCTCGGCGGCGCCGCTGAGATAGGGCGACGGATTGAAAGGCGCCTTGAGCAGGTGCTCGATGTTCGAGCCGTGCGGTCCCTGCGGACCGTGCGGATCGTCGTTGCCGTGGCAATCGGAGCAGGTGAGCTGGTCCAGGGGACTCCACCCGGGCTTGAGGCTGGGCACCTCGGGGTTGAGCCCGGGACCCATCACGGCGTGATGGGAGCGGTTGCCCAGGTCGAAGTCGCGGGCCACGTCGCGCTGGCCGGGCAGCGTGCTGCTGGTGAAGCCGTGGCACTTGAGGCAGACCTCGTACTCGAAATCGGCGAAGGGCTTGACCATGCCCAGGCGGCTGATGCCGCTCACGCCCTCCATGCTGGATGGCAGGGTGCGCACGGTGGACTGGGCGGAGGCGGCATGGGGATTGTGGCAGTCCGAACAGCGCACGGCGCGGTTCTCGCGGCTGCCGGCCAGGAAGCCCACGAAGCCGGACTCGTCGGGGCGGATAAAGCCGGAACCGGTGTGCAGGCTGACGGGGTGGGTAAAGAGCTTGTCGAACTCCCGCTTCAGATTCTGCGGTGAGGCGATCTCGCGCGGGCCGTCCACGCTGGCGTCATGGCAGCGGAAGCAAAGGCTGTTCTCCTCGGCCAGCAAGAGGCCCGGCTGGGGCGGCGAGGCGTGGATTGAGTGGCACTGATAGCAGGACAAGTCCTGCATCTCGGCGTAGAGCGGGTCGTCGGGATTGGCATGTACCGAGTGGGACCAGCTCTCCAACCGGTGGCAGGTGAGGCAGATCTCGCCCCCGGCGGCGCCCACCCTGAGGAAATTGCCCCGCGTGTTGTCGTGGGGATCGTGGCAGGTGGAGCAGCGGATGCGGTCGCCGCGCAGGGTCATGCCCGTGGCCAGGCTGTCCGGCCGCACCAGCTCCCGGTTGCTCCAATTGAAGCTGAAGAGATGCGTGTTCATGTGGGTGGGCGCCACTTCCGCCCGCTCGCCCAGGTCCGTCTCGCGGCTGATGTGCTCGGCGGGATCCACGGGGAAGGCGCGGGCGATGCCGCCGTCGTGGCAGGCCAGGCAGAGCTGGCTGCCAGGGTCGGCCGGGAAGCCCGGCTCATCGTCGTCCAGGTGGGCGCCCAGCTCGAAGGGGCCGCGGGGCAGGGTGCGGTCCCACAGCGGGATGAGCTGCTCATGGACGCGGGGACCATGGCAGACGCGGCAGAGCTGGCGCTCCATGGACGGGTCGGGCGCCATGCCGTCGTGCCAGTGCGTCAGGTTGTGGGGCGAGGCCTGCACGCGCGACAGGTTGACGGGCTGGGTGGCCCGGCCGTCGGCCCCGGCCAGCATCACCAGCGCCGGCAGCGCCACAGTGGGCAGGGCCAGCAGAAGCACGCGTCGCAAGCGCATCACCAGAGCCTCCGCACCACATGTACCCAAGCCTCCGTGTCCCTATCGCCGAAGTGGGCGGGATCGCCCACGAAGCGCAGGTCGGTGCTCAGGGTCAGCTTGTTCATCTCGAACTCGACAAAGGAGCGCAGCCACATGCGTTCGGGCAGCGGGTCATGCTCGGGCCGCCACACGCCGCGCACGTTGAGGGAGGCCAGCCTGACCGGCTGCCAGCGCAGGTGCAGCGAGAGGCGGTGCTCCAGTCCGACCGGATCCTCCTCCACCAGATGGTGGATCACCATGCCCGAGGCCTGGGCCTGCAGGCGGGGCCGCCGCCACTTCATCCACAGCTCGTTGTGCAGGGTGTTGCGCAGGGTGTCGCCGCTGTAGACCAGCGTGCTGCCCACGTGGCGGCGCCACTCGATGCGATGCCCGCCCTGGATGGTGCCGTGCGGAAGCAGGGTGGTGCCGAAGCCCAGGATGTTGTCCACTTCCTTCTGGAGCTGGTCCACGCCAAGGGGCACCACCTCCAGGTCCTGGATGCGGAAGAGATCACCCCGCACCAGCTCGCGGAAGCTGAGCCCCAGCCAGGGCAGGGGCTCCACCGGCGTGAGCAGCTCCAGGCTGCCTCGCCCCGTGATGCCCTTGCCATACTGGCGCGTTTCAGCCCAGCCGCCGCCCAGCTCGCCGCGCAGCGTGGTGGCGCGCTTCAACCAGAGGGCGCGGCGCAGGGGCTGCGACCAGCTGCGATGGGCCTCCTGCTCCTCCAGCCGGGCGGCGGGGCCGGCCAGGGGCTTCCAATCCCACACGGCCAGGGCCAGCGCGTCGCGCCGGTGGCTGTGGTCCACATCGTCCAGCTGGACACGCTCGGTGGAGAGGCGCAGCTCGGTGCCCACGGCCGTGAGCGGCATCCAGCGCCAGGAGGCGTCGGCGTGGTGGCGCGTGACATTGCGCTCGTCCAGCTCGGTGAAGTCAGCCCCCAGGTTGGCGGCCAGGCGATGGGAGCCCAGCTGCGAGCGCACGCGGTTCTGCCCCAGCACCCGCCGGACCCCCTTCCGCTGCACCAGGGCCGTGCTGCTGTGCAGATGGACGCCGCCGGGCACTTCGCCGGCCAAGCTGAGGCCGGCCAGGCTGCGTTGCAGGTCGAAGTCCAGGCTGTCGGCCAGGCCGAACCAGGTGCTCTCGCCCCAGGCCCGCAGCATGAACTGGTTCCAGGCGGGCAGGCGCTGCTCCAGTTCGGCGCGCAGGAAGCGATGGTCGGATTCGTCGTGCTCATTGAGGACGCGACGGTTGCCCGCCACCACCGACAGCTCGGTGTGATCCGTGGGATGGGATGCGAGACGGGCGCCCAGGATGAGATCGCGCAGGCGCAGGCTGTCCACCAGGAAGGCGTTGGGGCGCCGCCAGCCGTAGCGTCCGAAGAGGCCCAGCTCGAGACGCGACCACGGCGTCCAGCCCAGATCGGTCTGCAACTCGGGCGTGTAGATCCGTTGCTCGTGCAGGCTGTTCTGCGCCAGGGTGGCGCCTGTCCGCACCAGGTAGCGGACCCGGCCGGCCGGCGACAGGCGGCCGTGGGCGCCCACGACCAGCCGCGCCGTGTGCAGGCTGAGGTCCTCGTTGAACGCGCCGGCGTAGCTGCTGTCGCTCACCCAGGTGCTGGTGTGGTCGATCCAGCCGTCCAGCGTGAAGGCGCGACTGGGCTGATAGGCGGGGACGCGCGGCCAGGCGGCGGGTTGCCAGGCGGCCCCCGCGACCGTGCCCAGGCAGCAGACGAGCAGCATGCGGCAGAGGAGGCGTGTGATCATGGCCGCGCCTCCCCCACGTCCAGCCCCTCGCCGGCGAGGTAGGGCAGGTAGCGGTAGACCTGGATGCGCCGGTTGTACTGGTCGGCGATGTAGATGCGATTGCCGCGGGCGCAAAGGGCGCCGGGCATGAGGAAGCGGTCCCCCTCGCGGCCGGGGCCGCCGAACCAGTAGAGCAGCGCCCCCGTGCGGCTGAAGACCTGGATGCGGCTGAAGCCGGCGTCGCTGACGTAGAGGTTGCCGTCCTCGTCGAAGGCCAAGCCCTTGGGGAACATGAAACCGCCCGGCGCATGGTCGTAGACGCCGAAGCTCAGCAGATGGCGGCCCTCCGGTGTGAAGGATTGGACGCGGTGGTTGAGGGCGTCCAGCACCCACACCTGCCCATCGGGATCGACGGCCACGGCCACGGGATGCAGGAACTCGCCGGGGCCGCCGCCCTCACGCCCCAGGGTGCCCAGCCAGTGGCCCTGGGCGTCGAAGCTCTCCACCACATGGCGGCCGCCGTCGACCACGCGCAGGCGGCTGCCGTCCCAGTGCATCTGTCCGGGGCGCGACCAGCCCTCCGGGGTGCTCAGCTCGCCGGCCAAGCGACCCGTCCCGCTGGACAGCAGGAAGACCTTGGCGCGGCCGGCGTCGGCCACGGCGATGCCGGCCGGAAAGACCTCGACGCCGGTGGGCGTGGCGAACTCAGGGGCGCTGAACACCTCGAAGGGACGGGGCGAGCAGCCCTCCGGGCTGAGCCGCACCACGCGGGACAGGTCGCCGTCGCAGACCAGCACCCGCCCCTCACCGTCCACCGCCACGTCCGTCGGGCGCCCGATGGAGGCCGTGACGCAGCTGCCTGTCACCCAGCGCAGCGCCTTGAGGCCCAGCCCCTCGACCGAGCGGACTTGGGCCAAGAGGTCGCCCTCATGCAGGAAGAGCGTGTCGCGGCCGTCGGCCACCAGGGCGCGGGGGCCCTCGTGGCGCACGGTGGCGCAGCCCGCCGCCAGCAGGGCTGTCAGCAGGATCATGACCAGCGGCCGCGTCATGGCAGCACCCGTTTGTCGCTCGAATGATAGTAGCGGTACTTCCACAGCGCCTTGTCTCCATGGCAATCGGAGCAGATGGCTTCGCTTGTCTCCTGGCGCAGGAAGTCGGGCGCATGCTCGCCGCCGGTCGCCGGATGGGCCACGTGCGGGTTGTGGCAGCTGGTGCAGTCAACGTGGCCGATGGCGCCTTGGGTCCGGCCCTCATGATCGAAGAGAGGCATGGCGCGGCCGTCCGGCCGCACATTGCCCACCAGGGTCGTGTACTTCTGGGGGTGGCCCCAGGCTTCGGGAACGCGTTGGCTGGCTCCGTTCCCGCGGTGGCAGGAGAGGCAGTGGCGGGCCCCGGGTGACCAGTTCCCAGGGTTGCGCTCCAAGCTGCCCGCCGGCGTGGCGTCAGCCACCTGCGCCATCTCGCCGTCGCTCAGGCTGCTGGCGATGATGGCCCAATCGGAGACGGCGCGGTGTGTGGTGTGGCAGGCGCGGCAGGCGCTCTCGCCCGGTCGCCGGGCGCTGAGGTCGTGGGCGCTGCCCAGCACCTGGGTCTCATGCGGGTGGCAGGCGGCGCAGAGCTGGGCTCCGGTGTTGATCACGTGGAGGAAGGAGCTGGCGTCGTCGCCCCGGGCGTTGGGTCCCTGCCAGGAGGGCGGACCGGCGGGATTCCAGCGGTGCGGATCGTGGCAGGACTCGCAGCCGACCAGGAGCCGGGCGTCGGCCGGTTCCGCCTGGCCCGGCCTCCAGGGCCGCAGGTTGTCGCTGCGGAAGGCGGGCAGCTCCTTGCTCCCCGTCAGGGCCACGCCCAGGGGATGACCGTGCCGGCCCAGCGGTGTGGCGCCGTGGCGGCCCGTTCCGCCGTGGCAGGAGAGGCAGAGGCTGGTGAACTCCGAGACGCCGGGCGTGGCGTGGTTGTCGCTGAAAGCCTTGGGTGCGTGCGTGTTGTGGCAGGACGTGCACTGTCCGCGGCTCGGCTCGCTCCAGTTGAAGGAGTTGTGGTCCGAGACAAGCGTCTGCGCCTGGCTGCGGTGGCAATTGATGCAGAGACGGCCGTTCTCGTCATCGGGCAATCGCAGGAAGCTGGTGAGGGCCGTTCCCTCCTCGTTGCCGGGGCCGGGGGCGTGCTCGGGCAGGGCGCTCCAGGCGTGGGGGTCGTGGCAGGTGGTGCAGCTCATGCCACCGGCCCGCAGAGGCAAGGCCAGATCCTGCTCGCGCACCGGCTTGTTCAGCGGATGGCCGTGCCCCACCCAGCTCATCGCCCCCGCCGCGCCCTTGTCCTGGTGACAACTGAGGCAGCGGGCGTCCACGCCGTTCTGCACGACCTGGTTGCCGTTGCGCGTTCCGGGCAACGGCCAGGCCCACATGGCTGGCCCGCGCCCGCCATGGCTGAGGTGGCAGGCGGCGCAGGCGTCCGCTGCGCCCGCCGTCTTGCGCGAGTCGCCGATGGGCAGGTCCGGGTGGGAGAGGGCGAGGTGGTGGTCGCTCTGCAGGATGGCGAAGCTGGACTCGTGGCAGCTGCGGCAGAGCTGGGTCCGGTCGTTGCCCTCCATCAGACGGGCCTTGTGCGGACTGTGCATGTCGTGGCAGGTCATGCATTCCACCTGGGTGGTCGAGACATGGCGGCCGGCCAGCGCGGCGGGCAGTCCCTCCTCCAGTGGCACGCGCAAGGGGTGGTCCGTGCCGCGGCGGCCGCGGTCGGAATGGCACCTGAGACAGAGGGCGGAGTTGTTCGCCTCAGCGCGCAGGAAGGGCACGTAGACGAACTCGCGCTCCATCTTGTGGATGTGCGGCGTGTGGCAGGTCCCACAATAGATCTCGCCGTTCAGGTCGCGCGGCAGGCCGCTGGCCGCCACCGCCGCCGGGTTGCCGGGCGGTCGGAAGTGCGGATCGTCCTTTTGGAAAAAGCGGCGGGAATCCCCCACGTAGCCGTCGTGACAGGACCAGCACATGTCCTGGGTGGAGACGCGGGCTTCCCGGCCGTCGATGACAATGGGATGGTCCACCGGCGGCAGGAGGCGGGCCATTTTCTCATAGCCCTCGCCCCACGAGATGTGGCAGATCACGCATTCCTTGGAGCGGTCCATCTTGAGCTGGGCCGCCGCCGGATTCCCCTGCGCCAGCAGGGCCGGCAGCACGGCCACCAGCAGCAGCGGGGCGCGGCGGGAGGATGCTCGGCCGATCATGGTCACTGCCTCCACCACCTCAAGGAATGTCGAAGCGCAGGATGCGGCTCGCCTTGCTGTCCACGATCCACCAGGATTCGCCGCAGCAGACGATGGCCGTGGGACCCTCCAGCCGCCAGGGCTGGCCTTTCAGGGTGAGCAGGCCCTGGCTTTGGGCGAACTCGTCATAGGCATGGACCATGCCCATGTAGCTGTCCGTGATGAGCAGGCCCTTGCCGTTCCAGCAGGCGCAGGCACCCTTGGGCCGGTAGAGGCGGTCGCCATCGGTACCGAAGCTGCCCACCATCCGGTCGAAGTTCCCCAGCCGCGTGTAGGCCTGGATGCGGCCGCCCAGCACATCGATCACCATGAAGCCGTTCTGGTGCCGGGAGAGGATGCCGGGAAACTTGAACTCCTCGACCCGGTCGCCGGGCCGGCCGTCGGGCAGGGTCATACCGGCCATGCGGCGCATGGGACGGACCTGTTCGGCGCCACGCCCGATCGCCTTGAGCAGCGCGCCGTCGTAGCTGATGAAGAGCAGGCGATGGTTGTCGTTGTCCGACACCACCAGCTTGTCCTCCAGGGCCAGCACGTCCACCGGATCGCAGTTTCCGGGCATCTCGATGGTCTGCAGGAGGCGGCCGTCCAGGGTCATGATGAAGATGGCGCCCGCCTCCGGATCGCTGACGTAGAGACGGTCCTGCCAGACGTCGTTGCCCACCGGATTGACGAAGGCCTCGTGTGTGATCTCGCGCAGGACCTGGCCCTGCGGACTCAGCACGACGACTCGCTTGTTGAGTCCGTCCACCACATAGGCGTTGGCGCGGGCGTCCGCCGCCAGATCGGTGGGATAAGTCGTCCCCGCCGACAGGTTCTGGAGAACACGCACCTCGACGGCCGCCGCGACGCGCACCATGAGGGCGGCCAGCACCAGGGCGACAAGGTGAAGCGATGTCCGGCGCTCAGTAGGCCGGCGGCAGATAGAAGATTTCATTGTCGGTCACGCTCGCGGTTATGGCGCTGCTGCGCAGTTGGCGGATTCTGCCTTCATCAAAGCCCAGGGCTTGGTAGTCGAGGAGGCCTCCCTCGGCGGCGTGGCACTCGCTGCACTGGGCGCCGGACCCCGGTTCCGCCCGGATGCGGTCGTGGAAGCGGTCCTTCGTCTCTTTCATGCGGGCCTGGGTCATGGGCGCCGTGCCGCCCAGGTACTCGCGGGCCCGCTCGCTGTCCAGGTCGGCAAAGAGGTGGGCGCCATCCACTTTCAGGCCCAGAAGGCTTGTGTAATTTCCCAGACCCGTGCCCGCGGGCTCCGACAGTAGTTTGTAGGGCAGGTCCGGTTGACCGGCGGGGTTGCGGCGCAGGTCCAGCCAGGCCCAGTTGGAAGGCTGCCGATCCACGGGATGCGCGTGGCAGCCCTCGCAGGACATGAAGCGGCTGTGCAGATTGATGTAGGACCGGGTCTTGACATTCCCCTGATGCGGCAGCAGGGAGTGGCAAAGCAGGCACTCGCTGCGGCGCAACTGGCTGTCCTCCACCACCACCGGTTGCTGGTCGTGGAAGCGGCGGTGCCGCCAGTCCACGTCCTCGTGGGCCACCCGCAGCGGGTAGGTGGGATCGGCGAGGGCGGCCTCCTTGTCGGCCAGGGGACGCTTCAGCCACTGGGCGACCATGGTGTCGGAGTCCCTTCCACCCAAGCCGAGGTAGAGACGGAAGGACCAGACCATCGCCGCGCAGGTGAGAATGGTCAACGTGAGAAAAGACCAGCCCAGGGTGCGGGCCAGCACCTTGCGGGTGTGGCGGCGGCGCTCCGGTGTTCCCGTCACCTCCTGCATGAGAATCGATCCGTGGGTCGTCACGGCGTCCGCCGCCATCAGCGCGCCGTGTTCCTCCTCCATGTCCTCCTCGCCCATCCTGCCGTCGATCCACACTTCGCTCATGGGCCAGCGGGCCGGCTTCCAGTGGACATTCCAGAAGTGCCAGACGACGATGGCCGCCACGGCCAGGATCGCTTCCAGGGAGTGGACCAGGCGGGCAAGATCCACGATGAACTTGCTGCCCAGGTGCTCCCACCACAGGATGATGCCGGTGGCGGTCATGACGAGGGAGCCCCAGGCGAAGGCCCAGTACTCCATCTTCTCGCTGTAATTGAAGAAACCGAAGGGGGGCCTGTCCTTCCGCCTGCCCAGCATGAAGGCCAGGTTGTGGAAGAAGAGGCGGATGTCGGAGGGACCAGGCAGCATGGTCCCCAGCAAGGCGCGCCCGCGCCGGGTGAAGAGGGCGTAGCCCACGTGGTAGACGCTGACCAGCGTCAGCATGATGGCCGCCACCCGGTGGCTCCAGTCGCGCACCGGCATGAAATACACCCAGTGCGTCAGCGTGCCGAAGCGCTCCGGTGGAATCCACAGGATGACGCCGGTGAGGGCGAGCAGCGTGAAACTGACGAACATGATGACGTGGGAGATGCGCTCCGCGGGCGTCAAGCGCCGGAAGACGCGGCGCACCGCCCCCGCCTGCTCCGCCTTCGCCGCGGCTGCGGCGTGGGCCTTGCGATGGCGGCGCCAGGACCACCAGTCCAGCAGGTTGTGCAGCATCATGCCGCCGATGGTGAGCACGATGAGCCAGATGTACACCCGCTTCACCCACACCAACACGTGCACCTTGACGCCCTGGTAAAGGTCGTGCATGGAGCCGGCCGTGGCGAAGGCGACGGTGGCGCCGTCGTGGCAGCCCGTGGCGCTGCAGGTTTGCCGCAGGTTGGACGAGTGGATCATGGATCGCTCGTCCGTGTGGCTCAGCACCTTGTGGTAGCCGTGGCAGTCCGCGCACACCGGGCTGCGGCGGTCACCGAAACTGAAGCCGCGCCCGTGGAAGGACTTGAGGAAGCTGGAGACCATCGTCCCGTCAATGAGCAGGGTGGCCAGGCTGTCCGACACCAGTTCGTTGTCCGTGTGGCAGCGGATGCAGGCCTCGAAGTTTTTCTGGGTGCGCCAGTACTCGCTCTCGCTGATGTGCAGGGCCAGGTGTTTGAAGTCCCCCTCGAGCTCGTTGTAGTTCTCGTGGCAGGCCAGGCACTTGTTCCTGGCCCGCTCCAGGTTGCTCGGCAGCTTCTGCCAGTAGATGGAATTGACGTGGCAGTCCTTGCAGACCGGCTTGCGGTGGTCGAGGGCACCCTTGCCCGACTTGCCGTGCACGGAGTTGGCCAGATCCTGGGCCATCTGGAGATGGCTGAAGTCCCTGCCCGTGTAGGGGTCGATCACATGGCAGGCGACGGCGCAGTTCACCTTCTGCACAGGCGTGCGGTGCGGCACCTGGTCGATGTCCACATGGCACTGCCGGCAGGCGAAGCGCCCATGGACGGACTCCCGGTGGACGTTCTCGTCGATGTGGAAGTTGCGGACCCCCGCCGAATCCAGCACCGCCATCCACGGCTTGCCGTGGCAGTAAAGGCAGTTCTCCGGATCGAACCGCGTGTCCTGGGCACGGGCCAGCCCCGCCAACAGCAGGGCCAGGAGCAGGATGGGGATGGGCACGCGGCTCATCAGTCCTCCAGGATCGGGAAGTGGAATGGCTCGTAGTTCTCCACCATGCCCACCGCGGCGGAGTGTGTCAACTCGTGGATGCGGCCCTGGCTGAAGCCGAGGGGGCTCCAGGGGAACTCCGTCTCCGGGGCATGACAAGACAGGCAGGCCAGCGGCTTGTCGCCCACATGCTCCTCGGCGAACTCCCGGAATTCGGCCTCATCGATCTCAAGTCCGCCCTCGGCGTCGGCGCGGAAGGCCTGGTAGCGCTTGTCGTCGTAGGGAGTGAAGAGCAGCGTGGAGCTTCCACCTGCGGACAGCACAGGCACCATCCGGCTTATATAGTTCCCCGCGCCCGTCAGACCGCCGTTCTCCAGACGTTCCAGTCCGTAGGGGCCGCGGGCCGTGATCGAGTTCTCAACCCCGAAGGTGGTCCACTCCAGGCGCGTCCTTCCCCTCGATTCGTCGTCCAGGTGGCAGGCCAGGCAGCTGAGGAAGTGGGAGTGCTGGTTGTAGAAGGCCCGGCGCTTGGCATCCTTGGTGTGCGGGAAGAGGGGATGGCAGGTCAGGCAGGCCTCTTGCTGTCCCAGAGGAAGCAGGGGGTGGATCTCGATGGTGTGGAAGTGCCGCTCCTGGTTGCGGTAATCCTCGAACCAGCTCTCCAACTGGCGGATGTGGTCGGCGAACTGGCGCTTGTCCGGGGCCGCCTCCTCGTCCGCGCGGTGGGGCTGATTCGCCCATCGCACCAAGAGGATGGAAATGGCGCTGCCCACGGCGAACACGGCCAGGGCGTAAAGGATCCGTCCCACGGCTCTGGTGTTCATGCCCCACCGTCCCGGCCGTCCTGTGGCCCTTGACCATCGCCCACATCGTCGTGCCGCCGCTGCCGGCCCCGCTTCAGTTGTTCGAGAATCTCCTCAAGCTCCCGGGGGTGCTCCTCCCGCATGCGCTCCTCGGACAGGGCGCCCTTGTACCACACTTTGTTGGCCGGCCAGACGCGGGGATTGAAGTGCACGTTGTAGAAGTGCCAGATGACGATGGCGAGGAAGGCGAGGAGCGCCTCGTCGCTGTGCGCCACGTAAGCGATCTGGATCGCCGAGGCGGGCAGCCAGCGCCCCGCCTCCTCCGGATGCCAGAGGATGAGTCCGCTGCCGGCCATGATGAACATGCCCCAGAAGACCGCCCAGTAGTCGAACTTCTCCAGGTAGGAAAAGCGGCGGAAGCGCGGCCGCTCGTCCGTGAGGAACAGGAAGTGGCGCAGGTTGTCCCGGATGTCGCGCAGGTCCTGCCGGTCGGGCAGCAGATGCATGTCCTTCACTCTCGTGCGGTTGCGAACGATGTTGAACAGCATATAGACGACATGGAAGCAGAAGTCGACGATCATCACCACCGCGGCGATGCGGTGCAGGCTGCGGATGTTTCCAATTCCCCCGAACACGTCCACCACCCAGGTCCAGAAAGAGCTGTCAGGGAACTTGATGGGAAAGCCCGTCACCACCAGGACGGTGAAGGGCACGAACATGAAGACGTGCTGCAGGCGTTGCGAAGTGGTGAAGCGCAGATACTCGCGGCGTTCGCCGATGACGCGGATGCGGTCACTTACCCTCATGGCGCCCTCCCGTCGTGAAGCGGTCGTGCAGCCAGCGGCCAAAATCCAGCAGGATGTGGCTGAAAAGCAGGGCCATGGTGATGGCCGTGAGCAGGATGAATCCCCAGCTCACGGCGTAGACGACGGGATTGCTTTTCATCGTGGGCTGCGAATGAATGGCCGAGCGGGCGAATTCGAGGCTGGGATTGACGTGGCAATTGACGGTGCCGCATGTCTGGCGGATGTTCGCCGTCGAGAGGGTGGACGCCGGGTCGTCCTGGGGCAACACCAGGTGGCTGGTGTGGCAATCGGCGCAATTGGCCACTCCGTCCAGACCGCGCCGCATCGCCTTGCCGTGGAAGTGATGCTGGAACCCCGCCACCTGCGTGCTGCTCAAATTGACGCTCTCCATCAGGGTGGCGTCCCCATGGCAGCTGGCGCAGAGCTTGACGATGTTGATCGAGTTCTCGGCGCTGCGGTGGGAGGTGTGGCGGTCCACATGCTCGATGACGCTCTCCAGGGAGTTGCCGTCGTGGCAACTGGCACAGTGCCGCGCCTGCTCCTGCACCCGCTGGGATGGCTGGGCCATCAGGTGGCTGCCGTGGCAGTACTTGCAGGTGGGCTTGGCGGCGTTGGTCTCCTCGTTCTCCTTGTCGTTGCGGCCGTGGATACTGAGGGCCAGCGCTTCCACCTCGGCGCGGTGGGAGAAGACGGTCAGTTCGAAGGGCCGGTTGACGTGACAGGTCTTGCCGCAATCCACAGGCTGGACGCGCTCGGGGTGGGGAAAGGCGTCGATGTCGCTGTGACAGTCCCGGCAGCCGATGCCGCGGTGCGAAGAGTGCTGCACCATGGTGGCGCTGACCTCGAAGAGCCGCAGCTGGCCCCCTTCGTCGAGGCGTGCCAGCAGCGGCAGACCGTGGCACAGCTCGCAGTTCTCGGAGTCCGCCAGGCGGGCATGGGCTGTCACCGTTGCCGCCAGTACGAGCAGCATGGGCAAAAGCCGGCAGCCCGGACGGACCCGCGGTCGACTACAAGTCATGACAGGCATAACAGATCCGTTCCTTGGCTGCCCGCAGCAGCTTCGAGGCCGGCGGTGCGCCCCGCGAGCAGGCGGGATTGGGGCTGTGGCAGGTGGCGCAGGCCACCCGGCCCTCGGGATCCAGGGGCAGCACGACGCCACTCCCGGCCTGGAAGCTCGCCAGCGCGGCGGCCGTGTCCATCTTCAGCCGGTTGTGCAGCACCGAGCGGCCCATGTGCTCCCGCTCGTGCTTGACGTCCTTGTGGCACTTCAGGCACAGCTCGCCCTGCAGCAACTGCAGGTCGGTGCCCGGGACGGGGCCCGTCCCTCCGCTGCCAACATGGCAGTACCAGCAGACCCGGCCCTCCGCTCCGGCAAGATGGGGATTGACCGGTTGGTAGAGGCCGCGGTCGTGGCACTGGTAGCAGAAATCCGTCTCCCGGGGCCAGGGGCCGCCGCGCAGCATGCTGCGGTTCTCCCGCGAGACGCGGTGCCTGGTCTCCGGGGCGCAGTGGACGGCATGGCAGGTCAGGCAGGTGGAGCGGCCATCCTGCAGGGGCGCCCCGGCGAAGGCAGGCGCTTTCGGGCTGTCCCCCGCGAAGTCCGTGGGATGGATCGCCCGCAGGTGGGCCTGGGCGTCATGGCATTCCAGGCAGGCGCCGGGACGCCAGCTCTCGGCCGCCGGTTCGCGGCCGGGCAGGTGGCAGGAGGCGCAGCGGCCGCTCCGCCCGTGCGGGTTGACCTTGCCGGGGATGCTCACATGATGGTGGACCGGCGGCGGCGGCGCCTCGGCGCGAGCGGTCGAAAGGGGCAGGCACAGCCCGCAGGAGGACTTGCCGGGATCGGCGGCGGGAGCGATCCCTGTCGTCGCATACATGAGGCCGACAAGCAGCGCTGCCACCAGCGCCGCCCGCTTCGTCCAAGAAAGATCGGAGAAGGTCAAGGTCTCCCCGCGTCATCTATTGGCGACGTCACGCCACGGCCCCGGCCTGGTCAGTTGGTGACCGTCGGGAAGTTGTGCCCTTGATGCACCCACCGCTCCCGGGGCAGGTCGTCATGCATGAGGGCGTTGGCCCCGAACCGCATGCTCAGAAGGTCGTACCCCAAGACATTGAGGTAGAAGCCGACGAATGCGCTGGTATGGCCTGTCCAGCAGTACAAGACGTTGATTTGAGTGGGGTGCAGGGCGGACAGGGCGGTGGCCGTGGTGACGGCGCCCGGTGTCAACTGGTAGCTGCCGGCGATGTGTCCGACATCCTCGTAGTCCTGGGTCACCCAGTAGTTGTGGATGTGATAGGTGCCAGGGCTGTCCATCACTTCATAGGCGTTGATCACGTTGTTCCCGAACCCCTCGGCGAAGATGGCCGCCACGCGCGCCTGCAGGATGGCTTGTCCGCTGGACAACCCGGTGGCCAGGGTCGGCCAGTTGTTGACGGGCAGGTTCGGGCTGGCGCTGTTGGACATGATGTTCGCGTATTGATTGCTGATGCCGGAATCCCACGGCCCTGCCAGCAGATCGTTCCACCCGGCCATGCCCCATTTCATGCAGAAGGCGTCGTGCCCCAGCATGCGCAAGCCCATGGCGGCGAAGGCGGCGATCTGGCCTGTGTCGCAGACCAGGGCGATCTCATCTCCCCCCGAGTTGTTGGCGGCGACATAGGCGGCCAGGTTGGCCACGCTGGTGTTGCGGGCGCCCGTGATGTGGCCGTTGGCGTAGGCGAGCGAGCTGCGCAGATCAACGATGAAGAGCTGCGCCTGATGGTTGTAGACGTAGGTCGGCTCCTTGAGCCAATCGACGTTCCAGGCCGGAAAGGAGGGATCGGTCACGCCCGTGAGCAGGGCGAACTCGTTCTGCCCGACCTGGATCGGAAGTGAGCGACTGGCCGTGTCGATGCCGTCCGACACCGTGACCGACACTGTGACCAGGCCGCTGGACGCCGGCGCTTGCCACTGGACCTGGGCGGCATCGGCCCCGAAAGGGAGTCCGTTGGCCCGCCAGGCGTAGGACAACTCGTCGCCGTCGGCATCCGTCGCCTCACAGGTCAAGGTGATCGTCTCCGCCGGGGCCGGATTCAAGTTGCTGGCCGTCAGGGATTGGATTTGAGGCCTGGCGTTGGCGTCTTCGTCATCTGAGCAGCCAAGGCCTAGCAGCAGCCCGCTGGCGAAAACCATCGCACACAGGTGAATGTGTCGTCCCACATGCGCTCCTTCAATCAATTTCACTCAACCAGCGGCATGCCCAAGCCCGGCAGACCCTTAGTGGCGGTTCCAATAACGGCTGATGCTGTCATCCACCGCCACCCGCCGGTTGGCCCGCACGTATTCGTCCGCGTCCTCCAGGCCGGTCACGTGGTGCTTCAGGCTGTCCAAATGGCTCAACCACAGGAAGCGACCGGCGTTCACCGTCTCGTGCGGACCCTGCACATGGCAGTTCATCCAGCAGTCGGCCATGGAATAGGCGGGATTGACCAGCGCGATCTCCGTCTGCGGCGTGTAGCGCTGGATGTTGTGCGGGCTGGCGTACTCCCAGGTCTCGAAGGCGACCCAGTTGTCCAGGACGGGCCAGCCCCACTCCCGGAATCCGTCCTTGATGACCGGGATGTGACGCACCGTCACCCACTCCTCCTTGGAGACGGGATGGTTGGGCCACTGCCCCGTGTTGCGCCCGATGCGGAAGTCGCCGTACTCGGCGTAGCCCTCGGGATTGCCGCTGCTCCACACCCCGCCCGCATGGCAGTTGAGACAATTGGTGTAGGGCTGGCTGTGGCAGACGTGGCAGGAAAGGCCCTCTTCGATGGAATTGCCGCTGGGCCAATGGTATTCGTGGAAGAGGTTGTCGTCGGACGCCAGCTGGTGGCAATTGACACACTGCGGCAGGCCTGCCACTTCATAGCGGGTGGTGTAGTCCATCCGCCCATCCCCATGCAGGTTCTCCCGGTGACAGAAGAAGCAGTCATAGCCCAGGTCGTAATGGACGTCGGGCTGGTTGCCCTCCAGGTGGCCGGTGAAGTCGTTGCCCACGCGGCTGCCGTGGCAGGCCGTGCAGTTGTTCTCGATCTCCGGCGTGCGCTTGAAACGGTGACTCTCCAGGAGGCCGCCGTGCACGGAGTTGGGCCGCGAGACATGGCACTGGCCGCACGTGGTGTGGCAGCTGGTGCACTCGCCGTTGTAGCCGTCCTTGAGCAGCTGCGGGCAGTCCTCGAAGCGCTCGTAGCCGGCGCGCAGGGCCACCTTGTGTTTCTCTCCCCAGAGCTGCGTGTGCATGGAGGTGGCGTTCAGCTCCACGATGGTGGAGTGGCATCCCGCTCCATTGCAGTTCAGCTCGGCCTGGGCGGAGGGATCGCGCACCACGCCCTTGACCGCCGGCTTGCGCCGGATGACGGTGCCGTTGCCCGTGTATTCCACCGTGAACTCGTGGGCGGACGCCATGGCCACCCAAAGGTCGTCCCGCGCCTCGCTGGCGGCCACCACCGGCTCCGTGCCGCCGTGGCAGGTGACGCAGCCGATGGCCGCGTGGCGGGGATCCACCTCGGCGTAGCTGGCGGCGTTGATGAACACCTTCTCGAATGGCTCCAACGGAGCCACCGAGCCGCCTCAGCCACCGCCCCCACCGCCGCCGCTCTCCTCTTCCAGGGCCAGCCGGCGCAGGTAGGAGCGGGTGGTATGACAGCTCTCGCAGGTGAGGACAACGGCATCAGCGCCCAGGGCGGGATCCCGCCCCACTGGACTGATGCGCTCGCAGCCTTGCAGCATCACCATGGCCAGCACGGCAACAAGGATGCGCCAAGAACCGCCTGCTGTGGAGTGCATTGCCATGACACCTTCCTGGTGTTACTTGGCTAACAGAATGTAGCGAGACAAGGTGGTTCCTGTTGGCGCGTGAGGCGTCCAGCGCCCCTGCGATCCTGTCACGCCGACCCTTCCATCGACAGATTGGGCTATAGTATTGAACTGTTCTGCCACAATCTCGGGGCGGTTCAGATTCAAAACTGTTAGCACTTTGACAATATAACTCGAATCCGCAGAGAGTCAAGTGACAATCGCCGATCAGTTGCGCCTTGCCAGGATCAGGGCTTGGCGATCCGGATGGTGGACGACAGGATGGTCTCGTTGCCGGAGCGATCCCGCACGCGCAGCTCCACTTCATGCTCGCCCGGATCCCAGGGCCGATCCGGCCTGAACTCCACCCGCCGCGTATCCGGTTCATAATGCGGATAGTGGCGCCGTCCGCCCTCGCGCAGCTCCACGTTGGCAATGCCGGACGGGTCGTCCCCGATGGTCCAGACGAGGGTGGGCCGGGTCGGATGGCGGCCGGACTTCGTACCCGGCTTGTGCAGCGTGACGGCAGGGCCGCTCCGGTCCGCGTGGAGGACATAGTCGCCCGTGCGCCCCACCGTCGTCCTGAACAGGTTGCGTTCGCGCCCGCCCCCTCCCGCGACGAGGGAGGCCGGCTGTCCCTTCGCTCCCGCCTGGAAAAGAGCCAGCTCCGCCCAGTCGTCAGCCGGCCAGGCTTCCAACTCCAGCTCCAGCGTCAGGGGCCGCTCCAGTTGCAGGTGGGGGGGATCCAGGGTGAAGGGTCGCCGGGCGTCACGCCAACCGTTGACGAGGAGCAGGGTGGATTGCTCCACTGTTGCGCTGTCGGCCACGATGCCCAGGCCGCCATCCGGGTGTCGCCAGCGGACCGCCCGATCAGGTTCCAGGCGCAATCCCCGCAGCGCCAGCGTCGGCAGATCCCGCCGGTCCCCCACTTCCAATTGGCCGTGGGCCAGGGCGCGGGCTTCCTCCCCTTTGTCCAGCGCCCATTCCCAGCCGCGAGCGCGCCACTGGCCCCATGCGCGCAGCGTGTCCGCTCCGGCCACCAGCACGGGGCATCGCGCGGCGGCCGAGGCCGGCAGCGGCGCCAGGCGCAGATGCAGGCCATCCGGCAAGGGGAACAGGGACCAGGCCGCCTTCTCCTTCTCTCCAGCCTGGCCGCCGGCCCGTCCGGCCGAGAAGACGGGATCCAGCGGGCGGCCGGGTCGCTGCCGGAGCAGCAGGTTGAGCCGGGCCGGGTTCTCCGCGGCGTCCCAGACCAGGATCTCCAGGTGACGCAGGGGGCGGGTCGGATCGGGGCGCAGGACGCCGTCGCCCGCCGCCTGGTCCCACAAGCCCAGTCCACCGCCATCTCCCCAGAGCCGCATGTGGTGCTGCCCGCTCTCCCACTTCAACCATCGGTGGAAGAGGCGTCCGCTCTGCGGGTTGTGGTCCAGGGGAAAGGAATCCAGGCGGATGTTGAAGAGGGTGTCGCCCTCCTCCACCAGCGCCACCCTCCAGACGGGCAGGCGGCCTCCCGTGCCGGGCAGGCGGTCGATGACCTGGAGGGCAAGCCCCACCGCTCCCTGGCAGTCCAACGTGTCGGGCGCCTGGTAGCGCCCGGAGCCTGACTGGAGCGGCGCCAGGCGGTGCGGGAAGAGTCCTCCCTCCACGCGGGAGCCGACCATCAGCGGGACCAGGGCCAGCCCCTCGATGGCGGGGGGCAGGTTGTCGGGCAGAGCCATCCCGTGGCGGAGGGGATTCCAGCAGCGGTCCTCGTCGGTGGAGCGCAGCTCATAATGCAGATGGGCGGAGCCGATGCCCGTGTCGCCGCTCCAGGCGATCACCTCGCCGCCACGTACCGGGAAGGCGCCGGGGTGGGGATGCAGGAGCTGCGGGTAGAGGCCGCTTTCCTGGCGCAGGCGCTCCAGCTCCGCCTCCACGTCCGCGCGAAAGGCCTTCAAATGGGCGAAGAGGTGGCGGCGGCCCAGGGAGTCGGTCAGCATGAGCTGCAGGCCATAACCCGTGTAGTCGGCGGCGATGCGCGAGAGCCAGCCCCCGGCCGGCGCCAGCACGGGCATGCCCGTGCGCTGGTTGGTGGAGAAGTCCACGCCGGCATGCAGGCGCAGGCTGCGCGGCTCGCCGAATCCGGCGGTGAAGCGGGTGCGCTCCGCCAGCAAAGGCCCGATGGGCGCGATGACGATGGCAGGACGGGGTGGTTCCGGCGAACCCGCCGCCTCGCCGCTGTCGCCCTGGTGCAGCAAAGGGCCGGCCAGCAGCAGCAGGCCCAGGAGAGCGGCCGACAACACGAGCAGGGGGCGGGCGGGATTGCCGCCGAGGGCAGGGCGGCATCCAGGGACGCGCGGGGGCGGAGCCTGCTCAATCACTGCGCGGGCAACGCTCCAGCAGGCGACGGGCGCGGGGCGCCGCCTCGCAATCCGGGAAGCGCTCCACCAGGGCGCGGGCCTCCCGGCAGGCGCGACCCGTGTCTCCCAGGTTGAGCCAGCAGAGGGCGATCTTCAGGCGGGCATCCTCCTCCTTGTTGGATTGGACGTGCTCCAACACCTTCTGGAAGCAGGCGAGGGCGTCCAGCCACTGTCGACGCGCGTAGTGGGACTCCCCCAGCCAGTACATGCAGTTGTCGCGCAGGTCGTCGGGCAGGGCCGGGTCGCGCAGCAGGGCCTCGAAATCCCGCCCCGCGGCCTGGTGGCGTCCCGCGTTGAAGGAGGCCACCGCCGCATCATAGCGGAAGGTTGGCGAAGCGCCCTCCGGCGAGGGCGTGCTTTGACCCTCGTCCCCGGACACGAGGGGGGCAAGCAACAGGACGAAGAGGAGGATGAACCGATGGATCAGCATGGGATCAACCAAAGGAAGAGCGGCCTCATCCGCAAGCTGTGGCCCGCCATCTGGCTGCTGACGCTTCTGTTGGGAGGGTGCATCTACTCCATCCAGCCCTGGTATGAGGCGGGCGCCGGCGGGGCCGACCCCGCCCTGCTGGGTGTCTGGCAGGATGCGGAGGATGAGGAGAGCTGGGTTTTCATGGCCACGGGCGACACCCTGCGCCTGCTCTACCGGGAGAAGGGCCGCACCAGCGAGTTCGCCGCCGCCAGCTTCCACGTGGGCGGCCAGGGATTCCTGGACCTGTCGCCCGCGCCCGGCGCCTGGGACGAGGGTCCGGCCGGCTGGTACCTGCTGCCCATGCATGGCCTGCATCTTTGGAGTGTGGACGGGGACACCCTGCGCCTTAGTTCGCTGCGGCCCGAGTCCCTGGAAAACGTGCTGGCCCTGGGTGGACATCCGCCGCTGGACCGGCGGGAGGACCGCTGGATTTTCACGGGCAGCCGCGCCGAAATGGCGGCCTTCCTCGCCGGGCGCCTGCTGGATCCGGGGCTGTTCGGCGATCCGACGGTGATGGTGCGCAAGTAGACGCCCCGCGTGTCGGCAGGCGTCTCACCAGAGGATCGAGCGCGGTCCTTGCGCCGGATCAAGCTGCTGCACACGGTGGTGTGGGCTTTCTTCGCCACCTGCGTTGCGGCCATTCCACTGGCCGCGGCCACCGGGCGGCTGGGCTTGGCCCTGCTCTGCATCGGATGCGTGCTGGGTGAGACCCTGGTGCTGCTGCTCAACCGCTGGCGTTGTCCGCTCACCGACGTGGCGGCCCGACACACACAGGACCGCCGGGACAACTTCGACATCCATCTGCCCGAGTGGCTGGCCCGCCACAACAAGCTCATCTTCGGCAGCCTTTTCGTGGCCGGCTCGGTCTACACCGTCCTGCGCTGGCTGGCCCTTTCGTCCCGGCCGGCCGGCTGACCCGCCGGAGCGGAGAGTCCGGCTCCTGGCCCCTCCAGCTCCAGCAGGCGCTGCTTGCGCCAGAGGCCACCACCGTAGCCGGTGAGGCGGCCGTCGGCACCGATGACGCGGTGGCAGGGAACAAGGATGGCCACCCGGTTGTCGCCGTTGGCCCGGGCCACCGCCCGCGAGGCGGAGGGCCGGCCGATTCGTGCCGCCAGTTCGCCGTAACTGATGGTCGTGCCGGGCTCGATGCGGCGCAGCTTGTCCCACACCAGGCGCTGGAAAGCGGTTCCCGGCAGGAGCAGGGGCGTGGCGAAGCCCGCGCCGCCACCGGCGAAGTAGGCCGCCAGCTCCCCCTCGACCTGGTCGAGCAGGGGGTGGGGTCCAGGCAGGAAGATGGCCTGCAAGTGCCGGGCGAGGGTGGCCAGCTGACCTTCCAGCATGCGGCGCCCGGCGAACTCCAGCAAGCAGAGTCCCTCATCCACGGCGCCGGCCAGGAGCGGCCCCAGCGGACTGTCCAAGCGTCGCAGGTGGATGATCCGCCTCCCTGCCGCCGCCGTCGGACCCGTCCCGGCCACTTTGCGCAGGGCTTCGCTGAAGCCGCTGAGCGATTCGTAGCCGGCGTCGAATGCGCTGCGTGTCACGGTCCCCCCCTCCCGGATGGCCGCCAGCGCGCCGCCGAGCCGGCGGGCACGGGCGTAGGCGTGGAAACTCATGCCGTGATGCTGCTGGAACCAGCGCCGCACACGGTCGGGATGCAGGCCCAGGTCGCGCAGATCCGACGCCCGCCAGCGTCGACCGGGGTCCGCCTCCACATGCTGGAGAAGGGCGCCAATGTCCGCCGGCGGCGCGCCCGCGGCCTCCAGCGGTCGGCAGCGCAGGCAGGGCCGGTAACCGGAGAAGAGCGCGTCCCGGGCATGGGCGAAGAACTCCACGTGCTCGCGCCGGGGTGTCCGGGCTGGGCAACCCGGCCGGCAGAAGATCCCGGTGGTGCGCACGGCGGCCAGGAAGATGCCGTCGTAGCTGCTGTCGCGGCCAGCGAAGGCCCGCCACATCTCATCAAGGGGAGGAAGGGTGACTGCTTGCATGGCGCCAAGGTGGCGAGGAAGGAGTGACGGCGCCACCGGAAAAACGGCGCCAATGTCGGAAGGGGGACGCTACATGTTGCGCCGGTACTGGCCCCCCACCTCGAAGAGGGCGCGCGTGATCTGCCCCAGGCTGGCCACGCGGACCGTCTCCATCAGCTCGTCGAAGATGTTGCCGCCCGCCGCCGCCACCGCCTTGAGCCGCGCCAGGGCCGGGCCGGCTTCCGCGGCGTGGGCGGCCTGGAAGTCCCGCAGGCGTGTCACCTGGCCCGCCTTCTCCTCGTCGCTGGCCCGGGCCAGCTCCATGTGCGCCGGCACCTCGTCGCCGCCGGGCCGCAGGAAGGTGTTCACGCCCATGATGGGCAGCTCGCCGGACTGCTTCTTCAACTCATAGAGCATGGACTCTTCCTGGATGCGGCTCCGCTGGTACTGGGTCTCCATCGCGCCCAGCACGCCACCGCGCTCGCTCAGCCGGACGAACTCGGCAAGAACGGCTTCCTCCACCAGCTCCGTCAGATCCTCCATGAGGAAGGAGCCCTGGAGCGGATTCTCGTTCTTCGTCACACCGAACTCGTGGTTGACAATGAGCTGGATGGCCAGGGCGCGACGCACGCTCTCCTCGGTGGGGGTGGTCACCGCCTCGTCGTAGGCGTTGGTGTGCAGGCTGTTGCAGTTGTCGTAAACGGCCAGCAGCGCCTGCAGCGTGGTGCGGATGTCGTTGAAATCCATCTCCTGGGCGTGCAGGCTGCGGCCGCTGGTCTGGATGTGGTACTTGAGCTTCTGGCTGCGCTCATTGCCGCGGTAGACCTCGCGCATGGCCACGGCCCAGATGCGGCGCGCCACGCGGCCGATCACGCTGTACTCCGGGTCCAGTCCATTGCTGAAGAAAAAGGAGAGGTTGGGCGCGAAATCGTCCACCGCCATCCCGCGGCTCAGGTAGTACTCCACGTAGGTGAAGCCGTTGGCCAGGGTGAAGGCCAGCTGGGAGATGGGGTTGGCCCCCGCCTCGGCGATGTGGTAGCCGCTGATGGACACGCTGTAGTAGTTGCGCACCTGCTGGGCGATGAACCACTCCTGGATGTCGCCCATCAGTTTGAGGGCGAACTCGGTGGAGAAGATGCAGGTGTTCTGGGCCTGGTCCTCCTTGAGGATGTCCGCCTGCACCGTGCCGCGCACGCTGGAGAGCGTGAGGCGGCGCAGCTCGGCGCGCTCCACGGCGTTGGGGGCGCGACCCTGTTCCGCCTGGAACCTGTCCACGGCGAAGTCGATGGCCGTGTTGAGATACATGGCCAGGATCATGGGGGCCGGCCCGTTGATCGTCATGGAGACGCTGGTGTTGGGCGCGGAGAGGTCGAAGCCGGCGTAGAGGCGCTTCATGTCATCCAGCGTGCAGATGGAGACGCCGCTCTCGCCCACCTTGCCGAAGATGTCGGGACGTTCGTCGGGGTCCTCGCCATAGAGCGTGACGCTGTCGAAGGCGGTGGACAGACGCTTGGCCCCGCTGTCCCTGGACAAGTAATGGAAGCGGCGGTTGGTGCGCTCGGGCGGACCCTCGCCGGCGAACTGGCGGGTGGGATCCTCGCCCTGGCGCTTGAAGGGGAAGACGCCCGCCGTGTAGGGGAAGAAGCCGGGCAGGTTCTCCAGGGCCACGAAGCGGTAAAGATCGCCCTCGTCGCTGAGGCGGGGCAGGGCCACGCGCGGGACGCGGGTGCCGGACAGGCTCCCGCGGGTCAGGTCCTGCCGGTGGACCTGGCCACGCACGGTGTACTCGTAGACATCGCCCGTGTAGCAGGCGGCGGTGGCGCGGTACTCCTCCAGGGCGGGCAGGGTGGCGGGGTGGAGTTGGCGCTCGAGGTCGGCCCGACGGGCCGAAAGCTCCAGGGCG
Organism: bacterium; assembly: GCA_030685015.1. Classification (NCBI taxonomy): domain Bacteria; species bacterium. The sequence continues at coordinate 162,412 of JAUXWS010000059.1, read as the reverse complement.
GCGTGTCCGCCGTCCAGCTCCTCGATGGCGGAGGCCAGGTGGGCGCGACGGCGCAGCAGCTCGGCGTCCCGCGCCACGCGGGACTTGTAGTCACGGACGCTGCGGGCGATCTCGGCCAGGTAGGTGGTGCGCTCCTCGGGGATGAGCTGGCGACGCAGCACATGGGCGTCCCGCGCCAAGGGCGCATGGGCAAAGCCGCCGCCGAAGCGCGATTCCAGGGCCTCCATCAAGCGGTCGAAGAACCAGTTGGTGCCGTTGCAGTCAAAGCGGCTGGCCACCGTGCCGAACACCGGCAGATCCTCGTCCGGCACCTCCCAGGAAATGGAGTGGGCGCGGCGGTACTGGCGGCGCACGTCGCGCAGGGCGTCCTCGCTGCCCCGCTTCTCGTACTTGTTGAGCACGACCATGTCGGCAAAGTCGATCATGTCGATCTTCTCGAGTTGGCTGGCCGCGCCATACTCGGCGGTCATGGCGTAGATCGAGAAGTCGGCCAGGTCCACCACCGCGGAGCTGCCCTGGCCGATGCCGCTGGTCTCGAGCAGCACCAGATCGTAGCCGGCCGCCTTGAGCAGGGCGACGGCGTCGCCGGTGGCGGCCGACAACTCGCTGCCGCTGCCGCGCGTGGCCAGGCTCCGCAGGAGAACCCTCTCCCCTGTCAGGCTGTTGACGCGGATGCGGTCCCCCAGCAGGGCCCCGCCGCTCTTGCGCTTGGTGGGGTCCACGCTCACCACGGCCGCGCTCTTGTCCGGGAAAGCGGCCTGAAAGTGCCGGAGGATCTCATCGGTGAGGCTGCTCTTGCCGGAGCCGCCCGTTCCCGTGATGCCGACAACCGGTGTGCACGAGGCTCGGCCCGCCGCGAGAAGCTGGACAAGTTCAGGTCGGGGCGTGGCCCCGGCCGCGCCTCTTTCGCAGAGGGTGAGGGCCCGGCCCAGGGCCGCCTCGTCGCGGGCCAGGACGCGGGCCTCCAGGTCCGCCATCGGCAAGGAGGCGGGATCGTAATCGCTCAGGGCGAGGGCGAGGTCGATCATGCCCTCCAGACCCAGTTCGGTGCCATCCTGGGGGCTGAAGATGCGATCAATGCCGGCGGCGTGCAGCTCTTCGATCTCCGCCCGGACGATGACACCGCCGCCCCCGCCGAAGATCTTCACATGGCCGGCGCCCCGCTGCGCCAGCAACTCCTTCATGTATTTGAAGAAGAGGACGTGGCCGCCCTGGTAGCTGGAGACGGCCACGGCCTGGGCATCCTCCTGCACGGCGGCCCGCACAATCTCCAGCACGCTGCGATTGTGTCCCAGGTGGATGACCTCGGCGCCGGCGGCCTGGAACACCCGCCGCATGATGTTGATGGCGGCGTCATGGCCGTCGTAGAGGCTGGCGGCGGTGACCACACGGACGGGATGCTGAAGCGTGTGTCGCTTGGACATGGTGTGAACTCGCGGATTGGACCCTTTGGCCAGAATCTACCACAGCGCGGCTTTCACCCTCCGGAGGCCAGGTTCGCACCAGCGGGAAGGGAGCATGCTGCCCGGCCTCAGGTGTCGCAGGGCCGCTCCGCGTCGGCGGAGTCAGGCAGGAGGTCGAGGAGATCTGCAAGGATCTCCAGGACGCGCCACGCTCCGTGGAAGGCGCAGCCGCGTGCGAGTTCCGTGGGCACCACCACGCAGCGCAGGCCGGCGGCCGTGGCAGCGGCGAGGCCGCGCTCCGTGTCCTCGATGACCAGGCACTCGTCCTGGCGGAAGCCGCTGCGTTCCAGCGCCCGCAGGTACGGCTCGGGGTGGGGCTTGCTATGGGTGAAGTCGCCATGGGCCAGGACGAACTGGAAGAAGGGTAGCAGCCCCGCCCGGCGGTGGATGATCTCAAAGGGCTCCCTCTCGGAGCTGGTGACGATCCCCATGGTGAACCTGCCGAACAACGTTTCCAGCACCTCCCGCACGCCGGGGATGACCAGGTCCTCCCGGCGCAGCAGCTCGTGGTAGCGCTCGTTGCGCTCCCGGCGCAAGGCCTCGACGGCCTCGGGCGCGAGACCCCGTTCCTCCGCAAGGTGCCAGGCGCCGCAGCCCTGGACCATGAACCACTCCAGGTACTGCGCCGGGCTGAGGTCGATGCCCACCGAACCCAGCGACTCCCGGGTGGCCTGGAAGTAGAGGCGCTCCGTGTCCACCAGGATGCCGTCGTTGTCCCAGAACAGTGCCTTGATCATCCTCACTCTCCCTGGATCGTTTCGGCAGTCTGACGGGCGTTTTCCCGACGCGTCCAGGCACCGGCCCGGCTTCCGCCTGGAAGATCAAGAATTTATCCTTGCAAATCATGCATCGTGATGTCAGATTTGCACACATGAAGATACGAACGCTGCTAGCCATCCTGCGTGAACGCCTGAACGAGGCGCCGGCCGTGGCCTTGCTGGGCCCCCGCCAAGTGGGCAAGACCACCCTGGCCCTGGAACTGGCCCGGGAACGTGACGCCCTGTACCTGGATCTGGAATCGGAGGCCGACCGCGGCCGGCTGGCCCAGCCTGAACTGTATTTGGCCGGCCACCTTTCCCGTCTGGTGATCCTGGACGAGGTGCATCGGACGCCCGACCTTTTTCCCGTGCTGCGCGGGCTCATCGACCGGGCGCGGCGGGAAGGCCACGGCGCGGGCCGTTACCTGCTGTTGGGGTCGGCCTCCCTGGACCTGCTCAGCCGCGCCGGGGAGTCCCTGGCCGGCCGGATTTCCTACATGGAGCTGGGTCCCTTCACCGCCCTGGAGACCCAGGCGGATCCGGACGAGCCGCTGTGGATCCGCGGCGGTTACCCGTCAAGCTTCCTGGCCGCCAGTGACGCCGCCAGCCTGCGTTGGCGGCAGAGTTTCCTGCGCAGCTACCTGGAACACGAGATCCCGCGCTTCGGCAGCCGCCTGCCCGCCGAGACGCTGCGTCGCCTTTGGACCATGCTCGCCCACCAGCAAGGCGGGCTGCACAACGCGGCCACCCTGGCCCGCAGTCTGGGCATGGATGTGCGGACGATCAACTCGTGCCTGGACCTGATGGTGGACCTGCTCCTGCTGCGCCGTCTGCCGGCCTGGCATGCCAACACCGGCAAGCGGCTGGTCAAATCGCCCAGGCTCTACTGGCGGGACAGCGGCTGGGTCCACGCCCTGCTGGGGCTGGGGGATCGCGACGCCGTGCTGGGACACCCCGTGGCCGGGGCGTCCTGGGAAGGCCACGTGGTGGAAAATCTGCTGTCGGCGGTTCCGGAGGGCGTGCAGGCCTACCACTTCAGGACCGGCGGTGGCGCGGAGCTGGACCTCCTGCTGGTTTGGCCCAGCGGCCGCAAGTGGGCGGTGGAGATCAAACGCAGCTTGGCGCCTCGGCCCACCCGGGGTTTCCATTCCAGTTGTGCGGACCTTCAGCCGGAGGGCCGCTTCATCGTTTACCCGGGCAGCGAGGCCTATCCGCTGGGCGAAGGTGTGGAGGTCGTCTCATTGGTGGACCTCATGCGACGACTGACCCGTGGTGGATGTGGAACAGAACCAGGGGCTGAAATCCAAACATGACGTGTCGAGTTTTCAACCTCAACTGTGCGATTGCCAGCTCGACTTGTTGCCGCACGGGTGGCGAGCAGCGGCTGCCGATGACAAGGCTGAATCCGCTACAAGCGTTGCAGTTCCATCTCCAAGCGGTGAAAGGCCAGGGCCTGCAAACCTTCCGCCAGGGGGAAGCTGTGCTCGCCGACGTGGACCAGGAAGGCCCGGTCCAGGTGCAGCGTCTCCCGTGCCGAAGCCAGGGAGCGCGTCAGGCGGGGGGAACTGGTGCGCTTGATTTCGAAACCCCACCGGGCTTGGCCGCGCACCACCAGCAGGTCCAGTTTGGCGCCGGAGTGGGTGGCCCAGAACCGGCACTCATCCCGCCGCGACAATGTCCGCCACCTGTGGACCTGGCGCTTTCGCCCTGTTGGGGCGAAAGCCCCCCTAAGGCAGCGTCCGGCAGACCCGGAAGCCCAGCCCGTGGTAATAGTTCAGCGGTTCGTTGTGGTAACGCTGGGAGAGCCGCAGCTGGTTGGACAAGCTGGTCCACCCGCCGCCGCGCACGATGCGCTGGACCCCCGAGAGCGCGCCCACCGGATTGGTCACAGTCTCCTCCGCGTAGTCGCCGGACCAATCGTTGCACCACTCGTAGACGTTGCCCGCCATGTCGAGCAGGCCCAGGGCGCTGACACCCGTGGGCTTGCTGCCCACCGGCATCGTCCAGGTCAGGCAGCTTGAGTAGATGGTCCGCGTGCAATTGGGGTTCTGGTTGCCCCAGGGGTAGATGCGGTCGTTGTCGTGCTGCCCCGCGTATTCCCACTCCGCCTCGGTGGGCAGCCGATAACCTGTCGCGGCGTAAGGATCGCGCCCGTCCGGCAGGGTGTCGAAGTCGTCCTGGTAATAGGGATCGAGGCCGCTCATGAGGGAGAGCCAGTCACAATAGGAGGCGGTGCCGCGCCAGGTGACCATCTTGACCGGGTGATGGGTCGGGTCGTAGCCATTGGGATAGGCCTGGGTGGCGAGGGTGCTGGAGCGGAAGGCCAGGCCATCCTCCCCGTGCGTGATCTCGCAGGCCGGGTCCGACGTCATGAGCAGGGCCTTGCCGTTGGACATCAGGTCGCCGTCCACGAGCGTGGCCCGGCCCTGGTCAAGGGCCCACTGCGCGGCCAGCAGGTACTCCCCGTTCGTCACCTCGCGCCGTCCGAGGGCGAAGGCGTTCGTCAGAAGCGTGACATGGACCGGCATGGCCATCTGGTCCTCGCCCTGGAGGTAGCTGCCGGCCGGCACCGTCACCAGGTCGGGCTGGGGAATGGGATAACCTCGCACCACCACGCGGTAGAAGGCCTCGCTGGCCGCCTCCACGTCCTGGAAGAAGGTGTTCGGCGTGTTGCCCAGGTGCGTGTTCGCATTGGGCAGGAAATAGGGACCGCTGTGGCGATGAACATCATAGGACACGCCGATGATGGGCTGACCCTGGACATCCAGGTTGACAGGCGACCAGACCAGGATGGTCCCCGCCCAGCTGGGCGTGATGGTGAGATCCTGGACCTGTTGGGGAGAAGCAAAGGCAAGGGCACAGACGACGAAGAGGCCTACGGCCTGAAACGAGTTGCGCATGGATCCTCCGGGGGGGTTGGTGTGAATCGACATAAACGTGACGAATGGCTCCCGGAAGTCAAGCACATGCAGGTAAGTATTTGCATTCCAACAAGTTGGGCGTTCAGCAGGCTGGGCTGGGCGGGTAAAATCTTGCTGACTGGAAAGAATGGACCAATTTCGTCTCGAATACCTCACTCGAAGCGAAGGGCCTGGATGGGGTCAAGACCGGCCGCCTTGCGGGCCGGATAAAAGCCGAAAAAGATGCCCACCGCCGCCGAGAAGCCCAGCGAGAGGGTCACCAGCTGGGGCGTGATCACCGTCTCCCAGCCCGACAGCCTCTCGAGCAGGGCCGCCCCGCCGAAGCCGGCGGCCACTCCCAGCAGACCACCGATCAGGCTCATGACCACACTCTCGATGAGGAACTGGGTCATCACGTCGCTGCCCCGGGCCCCGATCGCCATGCGGATGCCGATCTCCCGCGTCCGCTCCGTCACGCTGACCAGCATGATGTTCATGATGCCGATGCCGCCCACCACCAGCGAGATGCTGGCGATGGCGGCCAGCAGCAGGGTCATCACGTCGGTGGCGCCTTGCGCGGCCTCCGCCAGTTCGCCCTGGTTCTTGATGGTGAAATCATCCTCGTCGTAGGAGGCCAGGCCATGGGACTCGCGCAGGATGGCGCGGGCCTCCACCTGGGCCGCCGGTACATCCGACTTGTTGTCCGTGGAGCCAAGGATCTGGGGGATGAACATGCGCCCGGAGAGCCGCGTGCGCACCGTGGTGTAGGGCGCCAGGATGACGTCGTCCATGTCGCGCCCCTCGGCGGTCTGGCCCTTCCGCTCCAGCACGCCGATGACTTCGAAGGGGACGTCCCGCAGCCGGACCAGTTGGCCCACCGGATCCGCGTCGGGGAAGATGGCGTCGGCCACGGTGCGCCCCAGCACCGCCACCTTGCGCATGGCGCGCAGCTCCGCCTCCTCGAAGACCCGGCCGCCGGCCACACTCCAATTGCGGATCTGCATGTAATCGGTGGAGACGCCCATCACGGCCGTGCGCCAGTTTCCGCTGCCGCCCACCACATGGGCCGGCGCCACGATCATGGGCGAGACGGCCGTCAGCCAGATGCTCTCGCGCTTGAGGGCCTCGTAATCGTCCAGGGTCAGCCGGTTGGAGCTGCCCGCCCCCATGCTCACCCCGCTGGCGCGGGCCGCCCCCGGCGTGATCACCACCAGGTTGGAGCCCAGGTTGTCGATGCGCTGCTGGATCTGCTGCCGCGCCCCCTGCCCCACCGCCACCATGACGATCACCGCCGCCACGCCGATGATGATGCCCAGCATGGTGAGCAGGGTGCGCATCTTGTTCTTGAGAATGGAGCGCACGGCGATGCGGATGAGAATCAAGGTCTTCATGCCACGATTTCTCCCACCGCGCGCAACTCCGCCTCGGCGTCGCGCCGATCCGTCACCGGCAGGTCGCGCAGGATGAGGCCATCACGCAGTTCGACCAGGCGGGTGGCGCATTGGGCGATGTCATGCTCATGGGTGACGAGCAGGATGGTCACGCCCTCCCGGTTGAGCTGCTGGAAGAGGGCCATCACCTCCAGCGAGGTGCGGCTGTCCAGGTTGCCCGTGGGCTCGTCGGCAAGCAGGATGGCGGGTTTCATGACGAGGGCGCGCGCGATGGCCACGCGCTGCTGCTGACCGCCCGACAACTCGCTCGGCTCGTGGTGGATGCGGTCGGCCAGGCCCACGCTCGCCAGCGCCTCCATGGCCACGCGTTTGCGGTTCATGCGCCGCCCGTGATGGTTGTAAAGAAGGGGAAGCTCCACGTTGTCCAGGGCGCTGGTGCGGGCCAGCAGGTTGAAGCCCTGGAAAACGAAGCCGATGCGCGTGTTGCGGATGTCGGCCAGCTCGTTGCGCCCCAGCACGTCCACCCGCACGCCGTCCAGCCAATAACGGCCGGCGCTGGGCGAGTCAAGACATCCCAGCAGGTTCATCAGGGTGGACTTGCCGCTGCCCGAGGCGCCCATGATCGCCAGCATCTCGCCTGGCCGCACCTCCAGATCCACGCCGCGCAAGGCCTGCACGGCCGTGCTGCCCGTGGTATAGGTGCGGGCCAGGGCCTCCACCTGGATCACCGGCCGGGGGGCGCCGTCCATCTTCAGAAGCCTCCCCGCGGCGGTCCCGGCTGGGCGGCCTGCTGCGTCTGGAAGGGACTGGCCGTTCCCGTCGCGGCGCCGCTGCTCAACTGGCCGGCGATCACCTGAAGGCCCACCGCCAGGCCTTCGCCGCTCACCTCCGTCCGGCTGCCGTCGGTCAGGCCCGTCTTGATGCGGAGCGGCCGGGGACGTCCCTCGACAAGCACCCACAACACACTGCCATCGGTCACGCCGCCGCGGGCCATGCCCGGCTGACGCTGTCCGCCACCCGCGCTGTCCCGCCGCGCATCTCCCGGGACCGCGCTGCTGTCCCGGCGGGCCTGGCGCTCCTGCCGCAGCTGGGCCAGCAGCTCCTCGGAGGGGCGGAAGCGCAGGGCGGCGTTGGGCACGAGCAAGACCTCCGCGGCCCGGTCCACGATGAAATCAAGGGTGGCGGTCATGCCCGGCATGAGCACGCCGCCGGGGTTGTCCACCTCCACCACCGCCGTGTAATTGACCACGTTCTCGCTCGTGGCGGGCTGCATGCGGATCTGGCGCACCTTCCCGCCGAAGCGGCGCTCCGGCCAGGCCTGGACGGTGAACTCCACCAGCTGACCTTCCCGCACCCGCCCGATGTCGCTCTCGTCCACCGAGGCCAGGATCTGCATGCGCTCCAGGCTTTCCGCGATGAGAAAAAGCTGCGGCGCCTGCAAACTGGCCGCCACAGTCTGTCCCAGTTCCACGTTGCGGTTGATGACGATGCCGCTGATGGGCGCCACGATCTCGGCATAGGACAGGTTGCGGCGGGCGCGGTCCAGTCCGGCATCGGCCGAAATGCGCGTGGCCTCGGCCTGGGCGACGGCCAGGGCGGCCGCCCGCAAATCGCTCTCGGCCAGGCTGGCGGCGGCGCGCAGGGTCTCCGCCTGCTCCAGCAGATAGCGCTTGTAGACCAAGTCCGCCTCGGCCCGCACCAGGTCCGCCTCGGCCTGGCGCACGGCCTGCTCGAGCAGGGTGTCGTCCAGGCGGGCGATGAGCTGGCCCTGGCGCACGCGGTCGTTGAAGTCGGCCTTCAGCTCGACGATCTGGCCCGAGACCTGGGTGCCCACCTCCACCGTGCGGATGGCGCCCAGGGTGCCGGTGGCCCCCACCGTGGCCGTGACGTCCCCGCGGCTCACCTCCACCAGGCGCCACTGGGGGGCCTCGCCCGCCGTCCACCCCTGCCAGTACCACCACCCCGCCGCCAGCGCCAGGACCGGCAGCATCCACCAGAGGACTCGTTTGACCATGCGCACCACGGAAAACTCCTTGCTCCTGACCGCGAAAGTAGGACACGCGTCTGACGCGGCGGGAGCGGCCCTCATTCCCCCCGCCCCGGCCCTCCCCCTGGCCCAGGCCATGGAGTGTACCATCCACCCGCGACGGACCCTGGACGCGGCGACCCTGCGGCAGGCGGGTGTCCAGGCGCCTCGACCCCGGCCGAGGAGTGACGGCGGTTGCGGGCTGTGAGAGGGATGATCTGTGCGCCCGGATGGGCAGGGGACAGTCTGCGGACAGTCCACAGACTGTCCCGGGAGGAGACTGTCCCGGGAGGAAACTGTCCCGGGAGGACTGTCCGCCCCGCCTTACCGCAGCAGCGTCACCGTCCTCGTCTGCGCCCGCCCCGCCGCTTCCAGCGTGACCAGGTAGACCCCGCTGGCCAGGTGGCCGGCGTGGAAGGGCAGGTGGTGCGTGCCCGCCGGCAGGATGCCATCCACCAGCACGGCCACCTGCTGCCCCAGCAGGTTGTGCACAACGAGGCGGACGGGCATGGGACGCAGAAGCGTGACGGGGATGCGTGTCACCGGGTTGAATGGGTTGGGCCAGGGCGCGCCCAGGGTGAAGGCCTGGGGCTCGGTGCGCGGCTCCCAGCGGGGCAGGGCCACCCAGGCCGTGTCAAGAACCGCTGCGCCGGGACCGCCCGTGAAGCCCATGTCATTGCGCCGGGTGCCCTGGCTGGGCCACAAGGCGAAACCGGGGTTGTCCGGGTCCTGACGGTCTCGGAGGGCCGAGGCGGGATGGCCGGCGTCGATGCAGGGCGAGTCGGCGGCCAGCCAGGGCGCACCCAGCAGATTGTCGAAGTGCGGATCGCTGCCCGTCAGATTGCCGGTGCCGGGCAAGGTCTGGTCCGCGAACGAGTAGGCAAAGCTCGGGTTGCCGTAGATGGCGCCGGAGGGATTGTTGAAGTAGGTGTAGGTGTTGTTCGCCGTCAGGATGCCCGTCGAAGGGCCATATGTGCATAGGAGGTTCGTCAGGTTGCTGTTCACCACGGTGATGTTTGATGTGACAAAGGCGTCCGTGATCAACAGAGCCGATTGCATACTCCAGGCATAGGGATAGGACAGATACATGTCCTGCTCCACCACCCCGTCAACAAAGATGTTGCGAATCTGATGATCTTGGGCCTGTGTCTGGCCGGCGAAGATGCCCATGCGCTTCACATCGCGCAAAGTCACACGCTCCACCACGTTCGTCGTGGCGCCAAGACCCAGATACATGCCACCGTCGTCGATGCCGTCCATCACGATGTCGTGGATGTGGATCATCTCCACCAAGCTGCTCGGCGCGTCGACCTCAAAGGCCGAGCCCACACTCATGGTCATGATTGCGCTCACCTCCGGCACATGATTAGGCTGGCGCTCATTGCGGAAGAGCAGGTGGTCGATCTCCAGGCGTCGCACATGCATCTGGGCGTTGCCACTGACGGTGACTCCCAGCGAGCGGCCGTCGTTGTTGGGTTGTGAATCAGTCGGGTTCAGACTATAGACATCGTGGTCCAGCACCAGGTTGTTCTCGAAGACGCAGCGTGTCACCCGCGCCGAATCAAGGTCACTTGTGTACTGCAGCCACATAAGTGGATAGTTTGCAGCTGCCATGCTTGTTGGGGTTGCGGCCCACAGGTGCATCACATTGCCGGCGACGAGACCATCTTCTACCCGTGCATTGATAATCGTGAACAAGCCAGTGATCATGTTGTGCCCGGGAATGGCCAGGGTGTCGCCCCCCAGGTTGTCGACGAACTGGAAGTGGGAGAGCCGCGAATGATGGGTGCTGGTGGCATTGATGCAGCCCAATACCAGCAAGTTGAACACACTGAGACTTGTTGAGTGCGGCACATGAGTCCAGCAGCCCCGCACGGCCAGGGAGTCGACCGTGATGGAGCTGTCGCCCCACAATCTGATGCCTGTTTGACCCCACATCTCCAGCCCCAGGAAGTGCAAGCGCTTGGCCTGCACCTGCGCGGCGCGCAGATAGGTGGTTCCAACCCGCATGTCGCGCATGATCAGGGAGTCGATGAGCAGCACGTTGCCATTGCTCACCCCAATGCGAAAGCCATGAGCGCCTGAAACGCGCACCCGCTTCAGGGTCAAGGTATCGGCCCTGTTGACAAGTATCCCAGCATTGAAGCCGCTGTCGATGGCCAAGACGCTCAGGTCCGAGATCCACACCGGTTCAACCGTCTTGATGTATATGCCGAAATTTATGGGGTCCAGCTGCTCTGAGCGGGCATTGTCGTGCAAGGTCACGTGGTCCAGGCGGACCCGCGTGTTTGGCAGCACGCCTTCTGTCCATAGGACGGCGCCATGGTGATCGCCCTGGTTGTCCTCAAAGTGGCAGTGGGACACATGGAGGGCGACATCCGGTTCCAGCTGCAGGGCCCCGCCCGTGTAGCCCACGCCGAAGCCATGGGCCAGCGTGAATCCGCACAGCACGAGGGAATCCGGCAGGATGCCGCGCACGCGCAGGATGGTTCCGCTCCCCTGGCCATCCAGCACCGTCTCTTGCACATCCAGCGTATCTCCCGTGAAGGGGTAGTGGGAAAGCAAGCTGACACTGTGGGTGGGTCCCACGAGATGCTCGGCCCAGATGCCCCGCGCCACGCGCACTGTGTCGCCGCCCGCCGAGGAATCCAGGGCCGCCTGAATGGTGGCATGCCCGGCAGGAACCTCCAGGATGGCGGCAGCGGCAGGGCCTGTGAAGCACAGGATGAACAGCAGCACGGGCAGGATGAAGGTTCGTGGTGTCATACGGACGACAAGAAGGGAAAGGCGGCGGGGCGGAGCAAGGGAAATGATGGGGTGGCGGCTGGACAACGGTGGACAGGTCGGGAGGAGGACCGCTCCTGTGTAATGATGGCGGAACAGGTGTCCGACCATGGGTCGGACACCCTGGCAGTTGTTGCCGCCCGCATGTACGGCCCTTCGCTGAGACAGCTGTCGGCGGGTGCGTCTCGCCAGGGCCGGAGAACTTGCCGGCGGGCGGGTGTCGCGCCGGGCGGGCGAGCTGTTGCCCCATTTTGGTGAGGCGGCCGGATGGTGTCTGAGCCTACGAACAGGTGTCCGACCCATGGTCGGACACCTCGGCAAGGCTTGCCGCCCCCTGTGGACAAGCCCTGCGCCCATGTCCAGCCAGGCGCCCGGTCCGGCTTTGTGCTCCGCGCCCCAGGCCCTACCTTCTTGCCCGACAATGAGGATGGCGGGACGCGGGAAGGCCGATCAGGAGACATGATGACGCGCACGGAGCTGTCGCGGACCTGGGAACCCCAGGAGCTGGAACCCCTTCTGTACCGCATGTGGGAGGAGCACGGCTGCTTCCACACGGATCCCGCCGGCGGCCGGCCCGCCTTCGTCATCAACATGCCGCCCCCCAACGTGACCGGGCAGCTCCACATGGGCCACGGCCTGCAGGACGCCGTGCAGGACGCCTTCATCCGCTACAAGCGCATGAAGGGCTTCGACGCCCTGTGGCAGCCGGGCAAGGACCACGCCGGCATCGCCACCCAGAACGTGGTGGAGAAGCTGCTGGCCCAGGAAGGCAGCAGCCGCCACGCCCTGGGCCGCGAGGCCTTCCTGGAGCGCGCCTGGGCATGGCGCCGCACCTACGGCGACATCATCATGGAGCAGAAGCGCAAGCTGGGGGACAGCGCGGACTGGCGCCACGAGGTCTTCACGATGGACCCCGGGCCCTCCCGCGCCGTGCGCGAGGTCTTCGTCCGCCTCCATGAGAAGGACCTCATCTACCAGGGCGACTACATCGTCAACTGGTGCCCGCGCTGCCACACGGCCATCTCCGACGAGGAGGTGGACCACGAGGAGAAAGCCAGCCACTTGTGGCACATGGCTTATCCCGTGCTGGACGACCAGGGCCGGCCCACGGGCGAGGAGCTGGTGGTGGCCACCACGCGCCCGGAGACCATGCTGGGCGACGTGGCCGTGGCCGTCCACCCGGAGGACGCCCGCTACCGGCATCTGCCGGGACGCCGGCTGCGCCTGCCGCTGCTGGGCCGCGAGCTGGTGGTGATCGCCGACGACTTTGTGGATCCGGCCTTCGGCACCGGCTGCGTCAAGGTGACGCCCGCCCACGACCCCAACGATTTCGAGATGGGACGCCGCCACGGTCTGACACCGGTCAAAGTGCTGGACGTGGACGGCCGCATCAACGACCAGGGTGGCCCCTACGCCGGGCTGGACCGCTACGAGGCCCGCCAGAAGGTGCTGGAGGATCTGGAGGCCCAGGGCCTGCTGCGCAAGACTGAGGACCACAGCAACGCGGTGGGCCAGTGCCAGCGCTGCCACACGGTGGTGGAGCCCTACCTCTCGCGGCAGTGGTTCGTGCGGATGAAACCCCTGGCCGAGGCCGCCATGGACTCGGTGCGGCGGGGCGAGGTGCAGTTCCACCCGAAGCGCTGGGAGAACGTCTTCTTCCACTGGCTGGAAGGCATCCGTGACTGGTGCATCAGCCGCCAGCTGTGGTGGGGGCACCGCATCCCCGTTTTCACCTGCGGCGAGTGCGGCCACGTGATGGTGACACGGGAGGATCCGACGGCCTGTGCGGCCTGCGGCTCGGCGCACCTGGCCCAGGACGAGGACGTGCTGGACACCTGGTTCTCCAGCTGGCTGTGGCCCTTCACCACGCTGGGCTGGCCCGACACGGACGACCCGCGCTTCCGCAAGTACTACCCCACGGACCTGATGGTGACGGGCTACGACATCATTTTTTTCTGGGTAAGCCGCATGATCATGGCCGGCGTGGAGTTCACCGGCCGCCCGCCTTTCCGCGACGTCTACTTCACCGGCATCGTCAAGGACGCCCAGGGCCGCAAGATGTCCAAGAGCCTGGGCAACGGGATCGATCCGCTGGCGATGGTGGAGCGCTACGGGGCGGACGCCGTGCGCTACTGCATGATCGCGCTCAACACGGAAGGCCAGGACATCAAGCTCTCCGAGCAGAAGTTCGAGATGGGGCGCAACTTCGCCAACAAGATCTGGCAGGCTTTCCGCTTCCTGCACATGCAGGACTGGGATCTGCTCGACGCGGCGACCGACCTGGCCGCCCCCTGCCCGCGGGAGCTGGCCGACGAGTGGATCCTCAGCCGCCTGCACAGCACCATTGCCAAGGTGGATGAGGGCTTCGCCCGCTTCCGGCCCAACGAGGCACAGGCGGCGCTCTACGATTTCATCTGGGGCGAGTTCTGCGACTGGTACGTGGAGCTGGTGAAGCCGCGCCTTTACAAGGAAGGCGAACCCGCGGCGCGCAAGGCCGCCCTCGAGCACGCCCTCCACGTCTTCCTGCGGGCCATGCAACTGCTCTCGCCCTTCATGCCCTTCATCGCCGAGGAGGTCTGGCGTGTCACGCGGGAGGAGTTGGCCGGGCGCGGCCTGCCCCTGCCCTGGGGCGCGCATCTCATGTGTCACGACTTCCCCATCGTCGACCCGGGCCTGGTCCTGCCCGCCGTCGAGGAGGAGTTCGCCCTGGTCCAGGGCGTCACCACGGCGCTGCGCAACATCCGTGCCGAGCAGAACCTCAAGCCGCGGCAGCCCATCTCGGTCGTGCTGCACGGCGACCGGGAACGCCTGGCCCTGCTCGAGCCGGCCCTGCCCTACATCCGCGACCTGGCCCAGGCCGCGGAGATCCGCCTCAACGCGGAGCGGCCCACGCCCGTTGCCGCCAACGTGGTGGAGGGGATCGACGTGTGGGTGCCGCTCGCCGGTCTCATCGATCTCGACGTGGAGCGTTTCCGCCTGAAAAAGGAAATCCTGCGTGTGGCAGGTCTATTGAAAGGTCAGGACGCCAAGCTGGGAAATCAGGACTTCCTGGCCCGGGCGCCTGCCGAGGTGGTCGAAAAGGAGCAGGCCAAGCGGGAGGCCGTGCGGCTGGATCTGGAGAAGCTCCAGCACAATCTGGCGGAGCTGGGCTAAGCCCTTGACCGCTTGGCGTGTCCCGTTCCTCCAAGTGCCCGATCCAAGACAAGCCAGTCACAGCCTTGTCCGCTCCGTCAGCTTAAGCTATTGACAGACATTGACTTAGAGCGTTCTTTGATCGTGCAGTCCCAGTTACCCGGACACCTGCAGAGCCGTGTTGACCAGGAACTGGTCCCCGGCGCCTCGACAGTAGCCGGTTCGACAACTGGCAGTGTGTGATGCAAAGCGCGACTGTCGTGAACGGGCCCTGGAGCGAATCTCCCATTCCGGTTCTTTAAGGATCCAGCACGGCTGTCTACATGGAGCCGCTGACACTGGGGATGGATCAGCGCATGTTTCGGGCCATCTCGCGTAAGCCTTGGGTCACGGGTCAGAACTCCGTTCTGGGAGCGCTGATCCGGCCCGTCTCCACGTCCGTGGCGAACTTGATCAGCAGGGTCATGACCAGCAAGCCCACCGCCCAGACTCCCAGGCAGATCAACGTCTCCGTCGCGGATGGCATGTACTCGAAGATCTCCCCAAGGGGAGTCGGGATGAAACCGGGGATGATCAAGCCCATGCCCTTCTCAATCCAGATGGCCACAATCAGCAGTACCAAGGGCAGGGCTTTCAGTGCCGTGGTGCTGAACTCGAAGCGTCGCGACAGCAGCATCAGGATGGCCAGCACGTTCATGCCGACGGAAGCCCAGATCCAGGGAACAAGGGCCGTGTGTCCATGCAGGCCAAAGTAGAGGTAGCGGGCGCTTGCCACATGTGTGGAGTCTGTGTAGAACTCGGTGAACACCTCGCTGCCCAGGAGGAACAGGTTGATCAGGCCGCAGATCAACACCACCATGCGCAGGAAGCGGAAGAGCCGGCCATCCACATGAAAGTCCGTGTACCGCCTTACCAGATAAAGCACGAGGATGATGAAGGCCGGGCCAGCCGTGAAGGCACTGGCGATGAAGCGAGGGGCAAGGATGGCCGTGTTCCAGAAAGGTCGCCCACCCAATCCATTGTACAGGAACGCCGTGACGGTGTGGATGCTGACTGCCCAGACCACGCTCATGTAAACGAAGGGCATGTAGTATCCCCTTCTCGGCTCCTTTCCCAACCACCTTTGATAGAGGATGTATCCAGGGATGTGCAGATTCAACAACAGGTAACCGTTCAGGACTACCACATCCCAGCTTAGCAGTGACATGGGGAAATTGAAGCGGCCGATTCCGGGAATCATGTGCCAGATCCGGTCCGGGCGGCCGAGGTCAACCACCACGAAGAGCAGGCACATGATGATGGCGCCAATGGCAACCATTTCACCGATCAGGACGCCGTCCTTGACTTCCTTGATGTGATACAGGTAGCCCGGGATCACCATCATGACGGCCGCCGCGGCGACGCCCACGAGAAAGGTGAAATTGGCGATGTAGACGCCCCAGGAAACTTGATCGCTCATCCCCGTCACGGCCAGACCGGATTCGAGCTGCTGGGCGTAGGCCCATCCTCCTGCTCCAATCAGGCACGACAAGGAAACCAACCAAAGTCGGTAAAGCCCCGAATCCCCCATCATCGAACGCATGGCATCAATGACGAAGCGAGGGTAAAGACTGATATGGACCACCACGCCCTCTTCAATCGAAGTAATAGTAGAAGCTGGACATCGTGCCCAGTTCTTCCTTGAGGATGAACACCCGCTTGTTATTGATGATGTAGCGGATTTCGCTATCTGGGTCGAGCAGGTTGCCGAACTTCCGGCTGCCTGTGGGGCAGACGTCCAGGCAGGCGGGATTCAATCCCCTGCGTGTGCGCTGGATGCAAAAGGTGCATTTTTCCATGACCCCCTTGCTCCGCGGGCGATTGCCCAGGTAATGGGTCACGGGATTGACTTCCGCCTCCGGAAGCCTGGGCTCGCTGAAGTTGAAGCGCCGGGCGAAGTAGGGGCAGGCCGCCTGGCAGTAACGGCATCCGATGCACCATTCGTAGTCGACGACAACGATGCCGTCCACTTCCTGCCAAGTGGCTTCCACGGGACAGACTTTCGTGCAGGGCGCGTTGTTGCAGTGATGGCACTGCACGGGCATGTAGTACTTGCCTTCCGCGGGAACCGGGTGGCTGTAGTCGTGGACGGCTTTCTCCAGGTCCAGCGAACCTTTCTCCATTTCCAGAACGCGGATGTACTCCACCACGTCCCGGCGCGATTCGCTACCCCGGTGCTGATTGTTCTCCGCCACGCAGGCGTGTACGCACTTCCTGCAACCGATGCACTTGGACAGGCTTAGCGCGTAGGCAAAGCGCACATCCTTGAGCGGGCCATCGGTGCTCACGCTGAAGTCCGTCCTGTGGAACTTCTCGTTGTATTCCTTTTCGAGGCGCTTGATCCGCTTTTCCAGTTCTTCCCGACTTAGCTCATAGAA
Organism: bacterium; assembly: GCA_030685015.1. NCBI lineage: Bacteria > bacterium. The sequence goes on along the minus strand of JAUXWS010000059.1, from coordinate 145,541 downwards.
ATGCTTCTGGAAAAACTCATCCCAGGAGAAGGCCCCGGCGTCCTTGCTCAACACGGGCAGGCTCAGGGCGGCGACCGTGGATGCCATGGCCTTGAGGAATCCGCGCCGGTCCACGGAGTCCGCGCGGCCCCGCATCATGTTCTTTTTGCTGGGCTTCACGGGTTGCCCTCCCTGGAGCGATCGCTCGTCCCGTTTCGCGGCGAAGTCTGCCATGGCTGCGGCCCCATATCATCCCGCGTCCCTTTGATGGTTTCTTTTCTGTGCGTGCCAGGGGCGGGTTGAGAAATGTTGTCAAGTCGGTTGACGGGTCCGGCAAGAGGCATCATGCCGCGGAAGGCTGGCGCGTGAGGGTTGTGGCACTCCACGCACAACAAGCGCCTGCTGATGCCCGTGGAGTCCAACTCCAGATTCCAGTAGCCATTGGTGCGGCCGTGGGCTCCCGCATCCCAGTCAATCAGTGTGGGCCCGTGACATTGCCCGCACAGCCTCTGGCTTTCATTGAAACTCAACAGGCTGCCATCATGCAGCACCAGCATGTCCCGTTCGCTGGCTGAGTGGCAATCCAGGCACCACACATTGCCACCACCATGCGTCAGCACCCAGATCGAGTCCGTTACGCCAAGGCCTTGGGCGGACATGTGGTCGCGCAGATTCATGCGCCGTCCGATGCGCTCCAGTGTCTCCCGGCGCAGGCCACGAGCCTGCCCCTTCCCAAGAAGTTCCGCCAAAGGCAGGCGCTCGCCGAATTCCACGCGGTGAATCACGCCGTCGTCGTCCATCCAATCCAGAGGCTTCTCGTGCTCCATTTCAAGCACCCGGGGCCTCCGGTTGGTCTCCTGGTTGAAATGGCAGTCCATGCAGGGATAGTAGCCATGGAACTCCCAGAGCAACTTGACCCTGTCATTGTGGGCGGGAGTCTCGACACCATGTCCGACCCTGCCATGCAGACAGGCCGCCAACATGACCAGCAATGAAATCCGGATCATATCCGCGCCCGATTCAGGCCATGATTGCAGCGCGAACGGAAGGCCGGCCACCGCCCTTGTGGCGCACCCTTGGAGGATGTTTCAACCATGGGCACTTCCCCTATTCGTTGGCCCTGGCACGACCGGCGGCAAGGCTTTCAAGCAGCTCCCCCATCTGCGCGGGAAACAAAATGACCGTGTTGGACTGGCTGGCACCCAGGCCGTCGATCATCTGCAGGGTCCGAAGTTGCAGGGTGATGGGGCTGGCCGACATGATCCTGGCTGCCTCCGCCAGATTCGTCGCCGCCAGCATGTCGCCCTCGGCCTTGGTGATGGTGGCGCGCTTCTCCCTTTCAGCGGACGCCTGCCTGGACATCATTCGCTTCAGATCCTCCGGCAGCTCGATGTCCTGGAGCTGGATGGAATCCACGCTCAGTCCCCAATCCTTGACCCGCTGCTCCACATGCTCCTTGATGTGGGCCTGGATTTGCTCCCGTTCCGAGAGCAGTTCGTCCAAGGTCAATCCGCCGACGATGTCCCTAAGTGCAGCCTGGGCATACTGCGCTACGGCAAAACGGAAGTCCTGGATTGTGATCACCGCCTTCTGGCTGTCCGAAACCATGAAGAAGAGCGCGCCATCGATCTCCGCCGGCACATTGTCCTTGGTGATGACCTTCTGCCGAGGAATGTTCAAGACCAGCAGGCGGGTATCGATGAAGCGGACACTCTCGAAGATTGGAACAATGTAGAGTGGTCCGGGGCCCTTGACCGAGCGGAAATTGCCTAGGCGCAGGACGACTCCGCGCTCCCATTGGGCTGCAACGCGGATGCCCGATACAACGATGCCAAGGATTATCATCAGGATTGCCAACACCATGATCGCCGAGGTCAGCGTCATGGCCCCGCGGGATGACATGGACAACAGGATCAGGGCAAGCACCGCCACGGGCAGGATGAAGACAACGGCGCGCAGGGTTCCGCCCAACGACACATGTTCCCCCTGGGTCCTGCTGCCATGTCGAGGGTCATGCCTGTCATGAACACGTTCTTCCTTCTCCACGGTTGTCTCCTTTCTTCATCGGATTGCTTAGAAATTGCATAAGGACTCGTAGGCTACCTTCAGCCAACACATGTTTGAGTACCGGTTTATATCTATGATCTCGATCTGATGCTGTTATCTGTAGTAGCCTTAAGGCGACAATTAACTTCGTTTATCAACTTCTCTCCACATCGCAAACGCCGTCTACTGCTTAACCGCTTCCCGTTCTATTCCTTCTGCCCCAGTTTTCGCTTTTCACGTCGAAGCTGGCCTTCCTTGACCCGAACATCATTCACTCGGGCTTTCAATTCCTCCAGTTGTTTTGCGCTTTGCATTTCAAGGGCGGCCAGTTCGAATCTATGCCAATGAGCGATCTGCTTGCTTCGCTCGTTCACCTCCAGTTCGGGGTCCTGGGTATGAAGTCCCAGCCATGCGCTGAACTGCCGCACGCCCAATAGAACCTCAAGAACGGATCGCGCTCGTGCGGGAATTCCATCGTCGGACGCACGAACACCGTCATGACAGGTGGCGCACAAAGCCTCCACTTGGGCGGTTTCCACTCGAGATGCTCCCATGGAGCCGTGACAGGTCACGCAATTGGGCCCTTCCTTCCCCGCTTCAGCCTCCTGAAGCTGGGTGAAGTGCACGCTCTCGCGAAAGGTCATCAGAAGAACCTGATGGCACTGGCCGCAGGTCTCGGGTATCCGGCGGAAGTCGTTGACATTCCGTTCCGACGTGGAAGGGCACTGGTCCCGGGTGGCCGCATCGCCGCCGCCGTGGCAGTCCGCGCACCCTACGCCGGCCTTGGCATGAGGAGAATTGCGCCAGGCTTGGTAGCAGGCTTGCAGACCGGGGGCGCGCACCTTCAAATCTGGAGACGCGTGGCAATCCAGGCAGGTGTCGGTTGCGGATATGGCGGGCATGGCCACCACAAACACAAGCAGCGCCAATGGGGCAGCAAGGACGCAACGTCTGGTGCAGGACTTCATGCGCGGGCTCCTGGGGCTTCGGGCGCAAGCAGCCATGGCCGGCCGCCCTGGAAGTTCGATCGATCAGGAATGCGCAACGTTCGGCTGGAACACGGAACGGAGCGTGGAATGACCCGCATCGCCAGCCCGTCAAGAACCTAACATTTGGTTTGAAAAAATGACCGGTTTTGTTTTACGCCTAATGTATATCTGAGGCGCTACCTGTGCCGCCCAACTGGACTGTGAATGCGCCCGATTCGATCGACCCGGCCCGCGGCGATGCATCGGGGTTCCAAGGTGACCTTCACCGACGCTCAATCCCCGGATTCGCGGCCCGCCGCCTTGTTGAACCAGTCCGGTGGTGACTGATTCGGGCGGGCGCCCTTTTCCACTGCATCCCGTGTGTATTCCCAGAATTCCGTCCGCAGGAATCGCTGCATCTCCTGTGTTTCCCGCGGCGCGTACTCGTCCGGCCGGAACAGATAGAGATAAGGCTCCGGCTCGTCGTTGGAGAGGATCGAATGACAGAGCACGCAGTCGTCCGGGATGCCGGCTCCCGAATCATCCACCATGTCTTGATTGTGACACCGAAAACAGCCCCCTGAGGTGCTGCCGTGACCCAGGTGGTTGGGGTAGCTCCCCCAGACCACCTTCATGTCCGGATGAATGTTGCGCCGGTGGATGGCCTGCACCGTCGTGACCGCGGAGTCCAGGGCGGTGGCGCGGGCCATGGCAAGTTCGGGGTATTCCTGATGATAGAATCCGCGAATGCTTGCGTCAATCCCCGTCATCGCGGCGTCGCGATCAGGGTACGCCTGCACAAGAGCGGCCAGCGCCTGACGCTTGATGTAGGGCAGATCCCGGCTGATGAGTCCCAGGCGAATCCGCTGATCCACGGCAACCGCAGGCAGCTCGAAGACATGCGTGGCCCGGTTGTGGCAATCCACGCAGTCCATCGTGTGTGTTAGTCCAGCACGCTCGGCGTCCGCCTTCGACAAGGACTTGTTGTGGTAGCGACGCACCCCTCCGTCGGGCAACCGCATGTCAACCCAGACCATGGTTTCGCCCTTGTCATCCAGGGACGCGTAATGCACTTGATTGCTGGGGGACACGTGCCAATGACTGCCGTGCTCATGCCCCGGCTCGCCCGACCCGGTCTTCATCATCAGGGTCGTGTGGCGCGGCGTGGAGCTTTCGTCCTCTTCGTAGTGAACGATGTTCTTGAATTGGTTGCCGTGGAAAAGCGCGGGCCAATGACACTTCTCGCAGGTGAAGCGGGCCGGGCGCAAGTTGTGGACCGGAGTGGGAATCGGCCGTTCATAGATGCCCAGGGACAGGGCGATCATCTGCCACGCGCCGTTGAGCTTGGCGTCCACCAGGGCACCCACGCCTTCGCCGATGTGACAATGCACGCATTGCACACGGGCGTGCGGAGACCCCTGATACACGGCCCATTCCGGACCCATCACCGTGTGGCACGTGGTGCCGCAGAATTCAGATTCGTCCATGTGCTTGGCCGCCTGGAATCCCACCACGCTGATGAAGCCCACATTGACGAAGCTCATGATGACCAGCACACGCAAGGCCAATGCGCCGCGCGCACGACGCTCCAGCATGCGTCGATCGAACCTCTCCCACAACAGGGCCTTGATGCTGCATTTCCGGCGTCGTGCCTCCCACACCCAGCTGATCGGGATCAACATCAGGCCCAGGATGAACAGCATGGGAATGCCCAGGTAGGTGATCATGCCCACGTAGGGGTTGTGAAGGACCCCGGTCAGCATGCTGATCTCAAAGAAGAAGAAGGAGACGAATGCCGAGGTCGTGATGGCCACGCCGGCGCGACTGATGTTGTTGATGGCCAGACTGCGCAACACCGCCAGCCAGATGTTTCTGAAGTACGCCAGGTTCATGTCGGCTCCGAGACTACTGGAATGGGCTGAGGCACTCTAACTGGACGTGCGGAAGCACAGCGGTCACTGTCCCTTGCGCTGGATGAGATGCGACACTGGCCGCCCCCGCCCCACGGACATGTGGCAACTGGCGCACGCCACTTGACTGTCCAGGGGGGGCACGCCCGCGCGCCGTCCGCCGGCGGCAAGAATGGCGCCTTCATGCCGGGGACGGTGTTCCTCCCCGTGGCAGGCCGTGCAAGTTGAGTCTTTGCGCGCCACGTCCCTGGCAAAGCGGTGTTCGGCATGACAAGGCGTGCAGGCCCCCAGCGATCCGTCCTGGTTCAGGCGACCCACGCCGTGTTCCGGACGGGGCACCACGGGCTGGCCGATGGGCCGGTCGGGATCGCGACGGGCGTGACCACCATGGCACTTGCTGCAGGACCCGGGCTCGCCGTAATTGGCGCGCAGCCCGGGGTCGATGCTCTCCAGATCCACAGCGGCGCCGGCGTGTCCGGAGCGCGCGTACTGGCTTGTCTCCACCTCATGGCATCCGGCGCAATCCTTCGGGGTCACGAAAAGTGAAATGGTGGCTCCACCATGGGCATAGGAATCCGGTTCGCTGGCCCGCGCCTCATGGCAGTCCAGGCAGGTCACTCCGTTCTTGGCATGGGCGGAGGAGTGCCAGTCCGCGTACAAATTTGGCGTCTTCAACTTGTGACAGACCAGGCATGCGCCCTTGGGAGAGGGCCGCCCGGCACCGGCGGCGCCCGCGGCAACCGCCGCCGTCAACAAAAACAGGAACAGGATCCGGATCTTCATACACATCCCAAGGCCAGCATGAACTCAACTTGCCAACGGCTTTCGTCGATTCAAGGTCTGTGACGAAAGCTGCCATGTCAAGTTGGAAACCCGCTGGCTTGCACTTGAATTGCCCACGACGGGGATTAACTTGGCAACAGTTTCACAATTGAGGCTATCGCCCCCTGCGGCCGTTGGCCACCGACTCCTGTTCTGACGGAAGCACATTCTCTTCATCCCCGCGGAGGCCTCCATGGCCAAGATCCGGCCCCTTGTGATCCCAAGCCAGAACCTGACCTTTCGCGTCCTCCTGCTGGCATTGCTGTGTGCTTCATCCAACAGCCTTGCCGTGGTATCGCGCGCCGAGCACCTCCGTCAGTGCATCATCTGCCATATCAACTGGGGCGACGATTTTGACCGCCTGGAGCCCTTCCTGCCTCCCCTGAAGAACCCGGTGATCCTGGACGGCGAGCCGGCGCGCAACAGCTCGGAAGAAATGTGCTGGTCCTGCCACGATGGCTACGTGAAGGACAGCCGCACTGCGTTTCGCCCCGGCGACATCCATTTGCGGAAACTCCCCAAGGGTTTTTCCACGGGCAGTCTTCCGCTCGACCTGAATGGCGACGTCTATTGCGGCACCTGCCACACGCCGCACACGCACAAAATGGGGCGCAAGTACGAGCTGTCGCCCTTCATCCGAGACGGCATTCTCGCCTCGGAGCTTTGCCTCAACTGTCATGCGGACCACGCGGGCAATGCCGGGAATCACCCGATCCACGCACAGCTCAAGGATGGTCGAGGCGCTTCGCTGACCAATTCCTTCACCCCGCGGGACCGGGTGGAATGCCTCAGTTGCCACAAGATGCACAGCGCGCATCCCACGCGGAACACGGAGGGCAAGGATCGTGGCAGGCTGTGTGCCGCATGCCATGAGCCGCAACAGGAGGTCCTGTCCACCCGTCACAGCCTGTCCAGTGGGAAGCCCGGGGAGCACGACGCCTGCTCGACCTGTCATGCGCCCCACGCCAACGCCTCGCCCGACTCTCGCGGCAACGCCCTTTGCCAACGCTGTCACGCGGCGCCGCAATCCCACAGCGAGGACGCCGCGCATGCCTGGGGCCATCCCTTGGGCGCGGTGCCGGAGGGAAGTGGCGACTTGCCCCTGCGACAAGGCCACGTGGCTTGCATCACCTGCCACGATCCGCATCGGTGGTCCGTCGGAGGCGAGACCGACGCAGGCCAGCCCGGCACGCCGGGAACCAGTTTCCTGCGGCGCATGGACCAGGCTGAAGATGGCCTTTGCCTGAGTTGCCACCCAGGCCAAGCTTCCATTCTGGCCTCCGACCATGGCGCCGACGAACCGCTTTTCATCTCCCTCTCGGGTCAGTCGGTGTGGCGCTGCAGCAGTTGTCACGATGCCCACGGCCGCGACGTGCTGGCCACCAGTCCCGATGGTCCCGCCGAGGCCGGCCTGCTAAGCCCGGCCACGCGCCTGTGCCTTCGCTGTCACGAGGATGCCGCAGCCAACACTCCGGGGCTCAGCTCCGTGGGTGAATTCAGCCATCCGGTGGGAAGGGGAATCGGAGCCCTCCGGCCTTCCTGGCTGCCACGCCTTGCGGATGAGCGCATCGGCTGCGAAACCTGCCACGACCCACACCAGTGGAGTCCCGTCGGGGCTGCATGGGCACGGGGCATGAACGGCGACGATGCCTCCAGTTTCCTTCGCGCGGGCAATCATGACGGCGCCTTGTGCATGGACTGCCATACCAACCAGGGCTCCATCCTGGGCAGCATGCACGACCGGCGCGGAATGCCCGGCGAATCGCCCAATCCCTGCGCAGCCTGCCACAGTCCGCACCAGGCGGCCACGCCGGCCCTGCTCAGCTCCGCCGTGGCCGGATCGAACCTGGGTCATCTCATGCCCGAATCGGACTGGGCCGAAGGAAGCCGGGAACGGCAGCCCGACAATTGGACAACCGGCGCCATCGGCTGCTTGGCCTGCCACCACGACTCCGGAGTCGGACAGCGCGTGCCCAAGGCCTGGTTCCACCCCGCCTGGGAAAAGGGGCCGCTGCCCTCCATCGTTCCGGAAGAGCGACGCTACCTGCATGTGGATTGCCGCACCTGTCACAATCCACATCAGCCCTGGCGCGAAGGTCGTGAGCATGGACGAGTGCAATTCCTCACGGCCGAGAGCAGCGAGACCCTGTGCGCCACTTGCCATGGCGACGAGGCGCTCTGGCGCTTCAACTACTTCCACAACCCGGACCGTCGGCGCCCATGACCAGTCAGCAGGATGCCGTGGCGGGCATCTTCCTGAATCGGTTTTCCCCTTGACATCGCCTCTTCCCCGCATGGCGGTGATATGCTGGCCACCACACGGCACATCCAATACACATCTGAAACGGGGAAACCCCATGCGGCGGCTGGTTATCTGCTGCGACGGCACCTGGAGCACACCCGACCAGGACGAGAGCGGCACTCCTGTCCCCGCCAACGTGGTGCGTCTCCACAACGCGCTGGCCGAGACAGACGCCCAGGGCAGGCACCAGTTGGCCTAACACCATCCCGGCGCGGGCACCGAAGACAGATGGTGGGAGAAGGCCAAGGGCGGCAGCGTGGGCGAAGGGCTGAGCAAGAACATCCTCAGCGCCTGGCACTGGCTCTGCCGCAACGTGCAGGACGGCGGCCGCCTCTTCCTTATCGGCTTCAGCCGCGGCGCCTGCACGGTGCGCAGTCTGGCCGGACTGATGTCGGCCTGCGGCCTGCCCGATCTGACCGGCTTGTCCGACGTCGACCGCTGGAAGCGCGGCGTGCACTGCGACGTGGGGGGCGGCTACGCCGAGACCGGCCTCTCCAACGGCGCTCTGCAGTGGATGATCGAGGAGGCCCAGGCCCAGGGTTAGGCCTTCAAGCCGGGCATGCTGCGCCAGGTCCGCCCCAACCACCAGGACGTCCTGCACGACTCTTGCTCCGGCGTCTTCAAGCTGCTGCGCACCCAGCCCCGCCACACGCCAAAACTGACGAGCGGCGACGATCACATCCATTCCACCGCCCTCAAGCGCCTGGAGGATCCGCCCATCCTCCAAGCGCCCTGCCGGCGGACGCAACAGCTCGCCGTGGGTGAATCCTGCCAGCTGGCCATTTACGCCCGCCGACCGTTGGAACATCACTGGCCTCTGGCTGTAGGCGGGCGCCACTTGCGAGTCCAGTGCCGAGGGCCAGTGGATGGACCGCGACCTGGTCTGCGGCCCCAGGGGGCACCAAGGATGGCCGCTTCGACAAGGGTGAATTGATTCACGTCGCCGCGGGGGTCTGGGGTCGCTTCGAACAACTGGTGAAGAAGGTGACCGGCAACGAGGAGGCGGATTTCTGGGGCACGCGGCGGGCCGAGCAGGAGCCCTGGATGGCCCTCATGGGCGCCATCGCCAACGGCGGCGATCCGGGGCCGGACGGCACGCCTGCTCCCCTGGAGACCTTCCGCATCGGCACGGCCCACAGCCGCACGCCGTCCCGCGCCGGCTACCTTTGCTGCCACGCCAACGAGGCCTGGAACTTCTACAAGAACAACCACGGCCAGGTGCGGCTGACCGTGACGCGCACGGCCTGACCTTCGACAAGAGCTCCGCCGGGCGGATGATTTCCTACCTTGCGCCGCGCCCTGCAGAGGCCGGGAGTCCGGCCGTCCGGCAGCCGCGCGGAGGTCCCATGCGACATCCATTGATCTGTTCCGTCCTGGCCTTGCTGCTGTTGGCGGCCTGCCACCACGAGTCGGGACGAAGCCCCAGCGCGGAGGGACATGCGATGAGCGAGGCAAGTCGACCCGATTCCGCCGACCTCAAGGCCCGCCTCAGCCCCGAGCAGTTCCGCGTGACCCAGGAGCGCGGCACCGAGGCGCCCTACACCGGCCAGTACTGGAACCACCACGAGGACGGCCGCTACAGCTGCGTGGTCTGCGGCGTCACCCTCTTCCAGTCGGAGACCAAGTACGACAGCGGCTGCGGCTGGCCCAGTTTCTTCACCGCCGAGAACGACCGCGTCGCCACCCGGCCGGACAGCAGCCACGGCATGCAGCGCACGGAGATCGTCTGCGCCAATTGCGGCGCCCACCTGGGCCACGTTTTCGAGGACGGCCCCCAGCCCACCGGCCTGCGCTACTGCGTCAACTCAGCATCCCTGGATTTCGAGAAGAAATGACCCGCCACGGGCCGGCCGCCGCCGGCAAGGAGATCGTCATGACCCGCACCCTGACCGCCGCCCTGCTGGCCACGCTGATGGCGCCCGTGGCCTGGTGCGCCGGCTCCATCACCATTTACAGCGACGGCTTCGGCCTGATCAGCGAGGAGCGCGAGTTGCCGCTCAAGAAAGGCCGCCAGGAGTGGCTCTTCGACGGCGTCAGCCAGCAGATCGAGCCGGCCACCGTCCTCTTCTCCTGCGAGGGGGTCCGCCTCCTGGAGCAGAACTACGAGTACGACCTGGTGGACGAGGGCACCCTCTTGCGCCGCTACCTGGGCCAGGAGATCGAGGCCCAGTTGGAGGGCGGCGAGTGGCTGCGCGGCACCCTGCTCGCCGGCGGGATGGGCCTCATCCTGCAGACGGCCCAGGGAGTGACCAGCCTGCGGCCGGAGGCCCTGGTCGCCGTGCGCTATCCCAGCCTGCCGGAGGGTCTGCGCCTGCGGCCCGCCCTGCGCTGGGAGCTGGAGGCGCAGAACGCCGGCAACCGCAAGGCGACGATCAGCTACCTGAGTGGCGGGCTGGGCTGGAAGGCGGAGTACGTCTGCCTGCTGGCCGAGGACGACAACAGCATGGAGATGGCCTCCTGGGTCAACCTCGGCAACCAGACCGGCCTCACCTGGGAGGACGCCACCCTGCAGCTGGTGGCGGGCAAGGTCAACCGGGTGCGGCCCGCCATGGAGAACTGGGCCAAGGCGCCGCGCATGGCCATGGCCGAGATGGCCGACGCCGCCGGCGGCTTCGCCGAGGAGGCCTTCTTCGAGTACCACCTCTACACCCTGGAACGCCCGGTGACCATCCGCGACCGCCAGGACAAGCAGGTTTCCCTCTTCGACCCCAAGCGCGTCACGCTGGCCAAGCGCTACATCACGGACAGCAACCGCGGCAACGAGGTGCAGGTGGAGCTGGAGTTCGTCAACAGCAAGGACAAGGGCCCCGGCCTGCCGCTGCCCGAGGGCACGGTGCGCCTCTACAAGCTGGACAACCGCGGCCGCCGGCAGATGGTGGGCGAGGATGCCGTCAAGCACACGCCGGTGGATGAGAGAGTGAAGCTCAGCGCCGGCAAGGCCTTCGACCTGGTGGCCGAGCGCAAGGTCCTGGACGAGAAGCGCAGCGGACGCAGCGTTGACCGCGAGATCGAGGTCGTCCTGCGCAACCGCAAGGCGAAAGAGTCCGCCACCATCATCGTGCGGGAGCGGATGTGGGGCGACTGGAGCGTCCTCTCATCCGACGTGGCGTGGGAGAAGAAGGACGCCGGCACCCTGGAGATGCAGGTGCCCGTCAAGGCCGGGGAGACGCGCACGGTGCGCTTCCGGGTGAGGCATAACGCGTAGCTGGGCTCACGTATTCGGATTGCATCTAAGATTCCCACGACAACCGCCTTGTATTACATGGTTGCCAGATGTTTGAAGGTGATCATGAGTGTTACAACCGTGAGGTTGGGTCAGGATATCGAGGAGACCTCGATGCCTTGGCCGGCAAGCTGCAGCCGAGCACGAACTCTTGCAGGTCGTCGAGCACACGGGCGTCAGCAAACATTGATTTCGACCATCCCCGTGGCAAGGGTTGACCGAGCAAAGGGGTTGTCGCGTGGTGATCGAGATGTCCCAAGCCGGCGCGACATCTTGCGCCGCACAACGCGTCGCTCATGGCCAAGCCCGACAAGCTGCTTGGGCACCGGGTTGCCAGGAAGGAGCGGACTCGCCGCGTACAGCGGCGGAAACAGAGGTGGAAGCAGACAAGAGGAGCACCATGCGCACGGCCCTGGTCACCGGCGGCAACCGCGGCATCGGCCTTGCCCTCTGCGGGCAACTGGCCCAAGCCGGCGTACACGTGCTGATGGGATGCCGCGACGAGGAGGCCGGCGCGGAGGCCCTGCGCGCCGTGGCCGGCGCCGGCTCCATCACACCCGTGGAGCTGGACGTGGCCGACCCCGCCTCCATCGCCACCTGTGCCCGCCTGCTCGACATGCAGGGCCAGGCCGTGGACATCCTGGTCAACAATGCCGCCGTCCTGGTGCGGGGCGACGCGCTGACGGTGGACGAGACCGACATCCTGGAATCCCTCCAGGTGAACCTGCTGGGCGCCTGGCGCTGCTGTCGGACCTTCATGCCGCCCATGATCGCACGGGGCTGGGGTCGCGTGGTCAACGTCTCCTCGGGCTGGGGCTCCTTCACCCAGGGCATGGCTGGACCCGCCTCCTACAGCGTCAGCAAGGCCGCCCTCAACGCTCTCACAGTGTCTTTGTCACACGGGCTGCCGCCGGGAGTGCTGGTCAACGCCGTCAGTCCCGGCTGGGTGCGGACCCGCATGGGTGGGCCGGAGGCCGACCGCAGCCCCGACGAGGGCGCCCGCGGCCTCTTGCGGCTCGCCCTGCTGCCTGAGGGCGGACCCAGCGGCCGCTTCATCCGCGATGAAGAGGAGGTCGGCTGGTAGGGCATGCCAGCGCATCCGCCCCGTCCATTCATGCCGCCCGTGCGGACCCGGCGGCGGACAGGCCCTGGGTGGACAGGCGGGTCAGGCGGACGCCCTGCCGCGCCGCCCAAGTTTCCAGACGGCCGGCCAGTTCGCTTGGATCGCCCAGGAAGACGCTGAGATCCAAATCCACCAGCACCAGCTGGCGGGATCCCGCCTGCGCCACGGCCTCCAGCATCGTCTCCATCCACATGCGGGGCGCCCCCAGGCGCAGCGCCACGTCCCGGCCGCGCAGCCCGGCCAGATCCAGGCACAGCCCGCCCCAGGCCACCAGCCCCAGCAGGCGAAGCTCGCCCACGCTCCGGCGGAAGCTGACCATCACCGGCTTGTTGGTTTTCTGCTTGATCATGGGACACCTCCTTTGTGATTCGCCGGCAAGGTGTCGGGGGGGTGGGACATCAAGCTGCCTGGGTGTCATCAGGCCTATCCCCGCCCGCTGAATAATTGACGTGATGGCTCTTTTCTCTTGGAGCGAGCCACCTCAGCCCTTACGTTTGTTCCGCTTGTGAACCAGGGGGATTAATGAAGCACCGCGCCCGTTTGTTGACCGGGCTGTTTCTGTCGATGGTCCTTTGCGCGCCCGCGGCCGCCGTCTGGACCATCGGCAGCACGCCCACCGATTTCACCTGCACGGATTGGAACGGCCAAAGCTGGAATCTCTACAGCCAGCGCGGCAAGGTGGTCCTCCTCAACTTCGGCGCCACGTGGTGACCGTCTTGTAACACCGAGTTTCCGGTGTTGCAATCCAACTTCGAGGCCTCCTACGATCCCGCCGCCTTCGAAGTCGTCCACATCGACACGGACAACGCCAGCGCCGCCGCCCTGCACGCCCACTGGAACCAATACAACCCCACCTTTCCCGTCCTCGTGGGCTGCGCCAGCATCTACAATCAATACGGCAACAACTACATCCCCTACAACGTGGTGCTGGACACGGAGGGCATCGTCCGCTACACCGCCTCGGGCTTCAACGAGTCGGCCATCCACGCCGTCATCCAGCAGTATCTCAGCCTGCCCAACCCCTTCTTCAACCTGCTGTCGGTGGACATCCTGTCCGACGACAACGGCGACGGCCGGCCAGATCCCGGCGAGCAGGTGAGCTTCGCCCTCACCTTGCGCAACAGTCCCAACGGCATGGCCGCCCAGTCCATCAACATCAGTTGGTCGACCACCTCCAGCGCCCTGTCACCGCAGGTGGCGCAAGCCACGGTGGCGGCCATGGCACCGGGCCAGGTCGTGCAGACGCCGGCCTTCAGTTTCATCGTGTCGTCCGAAGCGGAGCCGCACTGGGCGGATTTCCAGATCCACGTGTCGGCCAACTTCGAGGGCGGCACCTGGGAGCAGAACCTGTTGGTCCAGCAGCGCATCGCCCGTCCCGACCTGCTGCTGGTGGATGCCGACGGCGAGATGGACGACAACGAGAGCTACGCCCTGAACGCGCTCTCGGCCCTGGGCGTGGCCGCCGACCTGTGGGCCCTGGACCAGCAGGGCGCCCTGAGCGAGGTGGAGGCGCTGAGATACCAGCGCATCATCTGGCTGGGCGGCATCCGCAACCCGGACATCACCGCGGCGGAGCGGGCCGTGCTGGAGGCCTTCCTGGACCGTGGCGGCCTGCTGGTGCTTTCCAGCCAGTACGCCTCCAGCAACGCGCAGAACGCCCCCTTCCTCGCCCAGCGCTTCGGCGTGCAAACGACGGCGCTCACCGGCGGCAACATCTTCTGGGCCACCACCACGGCCGACGACCCCTGGTTCGGCGGCATGGACCTCATCCTGTCGGGGGCGGCGGCGGCCAACAACAACGTGCATCCCGATGTCATCGCGGTGACGCCGCCGGCGGTGCAGATGGCCGCTTGGCGCCAGGGGACGTTGGGTCCCGCCGCGGCCTACCTGGCGGGCGGCGGATTCAACAGCATTTTCTGCGGATTCCCCCTCGAGGCCTTGCGTCTCTATGGACCGCTGCCGGCCTCCGTGACCATGGCCGGCTTCCTGCAGCGCGCCTTCGCCTGGCACGCGGCCCATCCCGCCACGCCCCCGGACCCGGTGACGGACCTGTCGCTGGGCATGACCGCCGGCGCGGCCACGCTGCATTGGACGCCCGTGCCCGGCGCCACCGGATATCGCGTGTACCAATCGGCCCAGCCCTGGACTTTTCCAGGACAGCCGGTGATGGAGACGGAGCAGCCCCCCGCGGTTCTGTTCCTGCCCGGCGTGGAACAGCTCTACTTCCAGGTGCGGGCCGTGCGCTGATCTTCTGGCGCGGGAGTTGCTGAATTTGCTTCGGAATTGCCAAATCTCCCGGGAGCATGGTGCGATCATGCTCCCGGCGGTTGACAAAGCATTCAATCGGAACAACACAGGTCCATGGTTCAATACATGGACCCATCAGGGAGGCGGAATGATGAAGAACGCGATCGCGCTGGGCGTGGTCACCCTGGGCATGGCCCTGTCGGCTGAGGCCGCCTGGATGGTGGGCCAAACGCCGACGGACTTCACCTGCAACGACTGGAACGGTGGCAGCTGGAACCTCTACGCCCAGCGGGGCAAGGTGGTGGTGATAAACTTCGGTGCCACGTGGTGACCCTCCTGCAACACCGAGTTTCCGGTGCTTCAAACCAACTTTGAGCAAGTCTACGATCCCGCCGCCTTCGAACTGGTCCACATCGACACGGACAACGCCTCAGCGGCCGCCCTGCATGCCCATTGGGACCAGTACAACCCCACCTTCCTGGTGTTGACGGGCTGCGCCAGCATCTACAGCCAATACGGCAACAACTACATACCATACAACGTCATTCTGGACACAGACGGTATCGTCCGCTACACGGCTAGCGGGTTCAGTGAAGGCGCGATGCACAACATCATCAACCAGTACATGTCGGTTGCTTATCCTGTGTTCACCGTGCAATCGCTGGCCATCGTCTCCGACGACAACGGGGACGGCCGGCCCGACGGCGGCGAGACCATCCACTACGACCTGAGCTTGCGCAACAGCCCCATCGCCGTCCCCGCCAACGGCTGCACGGTGGTCATGACCTGCAGCGACCCGGCCGTGACCATCACCCAGAACACCGTCACCTTCCCAGCCGCCCAACCGGGCGAGACCGTGGAAGGGAGCGGCCCCTTCGTCTACACCGTCGCCGCCGGCATCGAGCCGCACTGGGCCACCTTTAGCTTCGCGTACTCGGCCCCCTACAACGGCGGCACGGCCACGGGCACGCTGACCCACACCCAGCGCATTGGCCGCCCGGCCACCTTGCTGGTGGATAGCGACGGCGGCATGGACGACAACGAGAGCTTCGTCACCTCCGCCCTGGATCTGGCCGGGATCGGCCACGACGTCTGGTCCGGCTTGAACAATCCCCTGGCCGCCGACGAAATGGGCCGCTATGAGCGCATCCTGTGGCTGGGCGGCATCAAGCAGAACGACGTCACCGACGCCGAGGAGGCTGGTCTGCGCACCTTCCTGGACGGCGGAGGACGGCTGCTCTTGTCGAGCCAGTTCATGTCCACCAATCCCGCCCGGGCCGACTTCCTGGCCGACTACTTCGGCGTGACCGTGACCGACACCGATGCCGGCTCCGTCTTCGTGATCGATGGCGTGGCGGGCGACACCTGGTTCGACGGCACCGCCTTCGTCATCACCGGCGTGCAGGGCGCCAACAACAGCCAGGATCCCGACGTGCTGGACGTGACGGCACCCGGCGTGGTCTTCGGCACCTGGCGGCAGGTGGCCAACGCCCCGGCGGCGGTTTACACCACCGGCACGCCCTACGCCGCCATATTCTGCGGTTTCCCCGTTGAGGCCACGCGCATCCATTCCTCGGTCACCGGTTCCATGAACATGCCCATGTTCCTCGAGCACGTCATGGACTACTTCATGGGGACCGGCGTGACGCCGGCGCCGGCGGCCGGCCCGCAGGACTTCCGCCTGGTGCAGGCCACGCCCAACCCCTTCAATCCGACCACCACGGTGGAATATCGCCTGGAGCGGGAAGGCGCGGTGGCGCTGGCCGTCTTCAACACCCTGGGGCAGGAGCTGCGGCGTCTTGAGGCGGGCCGCCAGGCGGCGGGCACCCACGCCCGCACCCTGGACGGCGCCGAGCTGGCCAGCGGCCTCTACCTCGTGCGGCTGGTGGTGGACGGCCTGCCCCGCGACGCGATGAAGGTCATGCTGGTCAAGTGAGGCCGACGACATCCTGACGCCGAAGAGGGTGCCCGCGGGCACCCTCTTTCATTTACCGCGATCGCGCCGACCAGCCATGCTCCGGACTGTGAAGGGAGATCCCGGCCTGGCCTGGATCGGCGATTGTCCATGCGAAATTGTGAGTGGACTTCCCCCCCGCTAACACTACATTCCCGCGCCGCTTGTCGCGTATGTCCTTGCTGGAAGGAGCATTCGGGCGGGAATCCGGGTCCGCTCCGCTGGGCCGGACGGCCGGGGCGACGTGACAGGGGCGTGGTTCGAAACGAGGCAGCTCCGGGCTGACACGTTCAAGGCACGGCGTGGATCCTCACAGTTCTTCCAACAGGAGTCTTTTCGATGAGCAAGAAGTTGTACGTCGGCAACTTGAACTTCACCATGGGCAGCCAGGACCTCGAGGAGCTGTTCGGAGCCTACGGCCAGGTCACGTCGGCCACGGTCATCATGGATCGCGACACGAATCGCTCCAAAGGCTTCGGCTTCGTGGAGATGGCCAATGACGGCGAGGCGGCCACGGCCATCGCCGAATTGAACGGCAAGGAGATCAACGGTCGCGCCCTCACCGTCAACGAGGCCCGTCCGCGCGAGGAGGGCAGCCGGCCCCGCGGCGGCGGCGGTTTCGGCGGGGGCGGGGGCGGTCGCGGCGGCTTCGGCGGCGGCGGCGGCAATCGCA
The DNA here is from genome assembly GCA_030685015.1 of bacterium. Taxonomy (NCBI): domain Bacteria; species bacterium. The sequence continues at coordinate 128,294 of JAUXWS010000059.1, read as the reverse complement.
GCGGCGGCGGTGGTGGCGGCTACGGAGGCGGCGGCAACCGTCGTTTCTAGCCCTTCGAACCAGCCCACGTGGACAATCCACCAGCCCCCGTCCGGATCGGGGGCTGGTCTTTTTGGGGGAGCCATGGACATGCAACGGCCCCTGCGCCGGCGGGACAAGGCCATGGACTCGCGGGCCGGCCTGGATGAGGTGCTCCACGGCGCGGAGCTGCTGCACCTGGCCATGGCGGTGGATCAGGAGCCTTACCTGGTGCCGCTTTCCTTCGGTTATGACGGCCGCCGCCTCTTCTTCCACACGGCGCGGGAGGGCCGCAAACTGGAGATGCTGGCCAGGAACCCCCGCGTCTGTTTCGCGGCCCACTGCGACCTGCGCCTGCTGACGCATCCGGACAGGGCCTGCTCCTGGAGCTTCGCCTACCGCTCGGTGATCGGCACCGGCCTCGTGCGGGAGTTGCGCAGCCACGACGAGCGGCGCGCCGCCCTGGACGAAATCATGCGCCACTATGGCGGCCAGGGCGCCTGGGACTACCAGCCGGCCAGCCTGGAGCGGACGCGGGTGTGGGCCATCGAGATCGAGTCCCTGAGCGGCAAGCAGTCGGACGACAAGGATGCGGCCTGAGCCCTGCTTGCGGCCAGTTCCTTAGCTTGCGGCCCATCGGATTCGACCGGCGAGGACCACAGACCCGTCCCGACCTGAAGGCGCCCGCATGCTCCGCCTCTCCGCCTGGCGCGATTTCGCGCCCATCCCCCGTCTGGCCATCGTGGGGCGCGCCCTGCGTCACCGCAACTACCGGCTCTTCTTCCTGGGACAAGGCGTGTCGCTGGTGGGGACCTGGATGCAGCGGGTGGCGCTGGCCTGGCTGGTCTACCGCCTGACCGACTCGGCCTTCCTGCTGGGCCTGCTGAGTTTCGCCGGCAACCTGCCCACCTTCCTCATCGCGCCGCTGGCCGGCGCCATCGCCGACCGGGTGGACAAGCACCGTCTGCTCTTCGCCACCCAAGTGATGTCCATGCTGCAGGCCCTGCTGCTGGCGGCGCTGGTGCTGGGCGGCTGGATCCAGCTCTGGCACGTCGTCGCCTTGAGCGTGCTGATGGCCGCCATCAACGGATTCGACATGCCCGTGCGCCATGCCCTCCTGGTGGAGCTGGTGGACGACCGCCGGGATCTGGGAAATGCCATCGCCCTCAACTCCTCCATGTTCAACGGCGCCCGCCTGCTGGGACCCTCCCTGGCCGGCCTGCTCATCGCGCTGGCCGGTGAGGGGGTCTGTTTCCTGGCCAACGGCCTGAGCTATGTGGCCGTGCTGGCCTGCCTGCTGATGATGCGACTCCCCGCCCGGGACGAGGCCCGTGCCCGGGAGCGGCGGCGCGGCTTGCGGGAGGGCCTGGGCGAGAGCTGGCGCTATGTCATGGGTAATCCCCCGCTCTGGGCCATCCTGCTCCTGCTGATGGTCTTCAACTTCGTCGGCATGACCTACACCGTGCTGCTCCCCGTCTTCGCCCGCGACATCCTGGGCGGCGGCCCGGACACGCTGGGCTTCCTCATGGGCGGCGTGGGCGTGGGCGCCCTCGGCGGAGCTTTTCATCTGGCCTCGCGCCGCAGCGTCCTGGGTCTCGGCCGACTCATCGTCATCTCGGCGGGCATCTTCTGCCTGGCCCTGGTCGCCTTCGCCCTCTCCACCTCGGTCTGGCTCTCCCTGCTGCTCATGCTGCCCATCGGATTCGGGCAGATGATCCAGATGGCCGGCAGCAACACACTGTTGCAGACCCTGGTGGAGGACGAGCAGCGCGGCCGCGTGATGAGCTTCTACACCATGTCCTTCATGGGCAGCTTCCCCGTGGGGGCCTTGTTGTTGGGCTGGCTGGCGGATGTCTGGAGCGCCCCCTGGGCCCTGGCCTGCGGCGCCCTGGTCTACGCCGCCTGTGCCGCGTTGGCGCTGCCGCGCATGCCGCGACTGCGGCAGATGGCCCACGCCGTCTACGTCCGCCGCGGCCTGTTGCCAGGCCAGGAGTGCGCCTGACCTTCCCCGGCGACTAACAGCCTGTCGGGCTTGGGCCTTGGATGGGATTCGCGCCCAAATCGAGGCCGGTTTTTCGGAAGTTTCGCAGGGCATACTGGTGGTCTGTTCAAGAAACTTGCGGAAAATCCGGACCGAATGGGGCGATGAAGACCGCCAAGTGGCCAAGTCCGACAGGCTGCTGGGCCATGCCGCTTCCACTTGCGTCCTGATTTCGCCGTATTGGGGCGTCCCCCCGACGCGGGCGGTCCGCGCCCGCCAATCAAGGAGATGATCATGCTGGGAATCGTCATTGTGCTGGCGCTGCTGGGTGTCCTCTTCCTCTACGTGATCGGCATCTACAACCGCCTGGTGCTCCTGCGCAACCGCTACCAGAACGCCTTCGCCCAGATCGAGGTGCAGCTCAAGCGCCGCTACGACCTCATCCCCAACCTGGTGGAGACGGCCAAGGGCTACATCTCGCATGAACGGGAGACCCTGGAGGCGGTGATCGCCGCGCGCAACACGGCGCTGGCCATGCTTGAGGCGGCCAAGGCCCAACCAGGCGCCGGGGCGGCCATGGCCGGGCTCGGCCGCGCGGAGGGCGGGCTCTCCGATGCCCTGGGCCGCTTGAGCGTCGTGATGGAGGCCTACCCGGACCTCAAGGCCAACACCACCATGATGCAGCTCAGCGAGGAGCTGACCAGCACGGAAAACAGGGTCGCCTTCGCCCGCCAGGCCTACAACGACCAGGTGACGGACTACAACAGCACGCGCCAATCCTTTCCGACCACCCTGTTCGCGCCGGTCTTCGGCCACCCCGTCGACGCCTCCCTGCTGGAGTTCGCCGACAGCGCGCAGTTCCAGGCGGCGCCCAAGGTGAGTTTCTGAGGAGAACCGGGGGCGCGCCATGAACTTCCACCACGCCCAGGATCTCGCCCGGCGCAACACGGGCTGGCTGGTGCTGCTCTTCGGGCTGGCCGTGGCGGGCATCATGGCGGCGGCCGTCGCCGCGGTCCTGCTCGCCCTCAAGGGGACCCGCACTTGGTCGGGGCAAATCCTCAGCGGCCAGGAGCCGGGCCTCGCCCTGGCCGTGGCCTTGGCCGTGCTGACCGTGATCGTGTTGGGCAGCCTGCTCAAGCTGAGGCAGCTGGCCGGCGGCGGCCGAACCGTGGCGGAAGGGCTGGGCGGCCGGCGCGTGCACCCCTCCAGCCAGGACCCACAGCTGCGGAAGCTGCTCAACGTGGTCGAGGAGATGGCCCTGGCCGCCGGCATCCCCGTGCCCGCCGTCTTTCTGCTTGACGAGCCGGCGATCAACGCCTTCGCCGCCGGCTGGACTCCCGCCGATGCCGTCATCGGGGTGACGCGCGGTGCCGTGGAATCCTTGTCCCGCGATGAGCTGCAGGGCGTCGTCGCCCACGAGATCAGCCACATCACGGGGGGCGACATGGCGAGGAACCTGCATTTGGCGGGTACCCTGCACGGCATCCTGCTGCTGGGCCTGACCGGCGAGTTCGTCCTGCGCCACCTGCGGGGAGTGCGCCTGGGCGGGACGCGGGGCCGTGGCGGCGTGGGAAGCGTCGGCGCGGCGCTGGGCCTGGCCGCGCTGGCCTTGTTGGCCGTGGGCTACATCGGCTCCTTCTTCGGCAACCTGATCAAGGCGCTCATCAGCCGCCAGCGCGAGTTCCACGCGGACGCTGCCGCCGTGCAATACACGCGCCACCCCGCCGGCCTGGCCGGGGCTCTGAAAAGGATCGGCGGCGCCCCGCAAGGATCCCTCCTGCGAACGCCGAACGCCTCGGAGTTCAGCCACGCCTACTTCAGCCTGGGGGTGAAGGCCTCCCTCCGCAATCCGCTGGCCACGCATCCCCCGCTGGCGGAGCGGGTGCGGCGCCTGGACCCGGACTGGGACGGCCGCTGGCAGGAGCCGCTGCCGCGGGCGCGGAATCCGGCCCCCTTGCCCGCCGCGGCGGGCCGCCCGGCTGCGGCCGCTCCGGTCCGCCGCCTCTTGAGTGTCTCAGCGGCTTTGGAGGCGCTGGATCAGGCCGGCCAGGCGGACACGCGCAGCCTGGGCTATGCCCGTGGCCTGCTGGGCAGACTGCCGCCCGATCTGGCGGGCGAAAGCCAGGACCCCCTGGGCGCCCAGGCACTTCTGCTCGCCCTGGCGGCGGATGCCACGCCGGAGGCCCGCCAACGCCAGCTGGTGCTGGTGCGCGCCCTGGGCGCGGGCGGCTTGGCGGACCTGGCGGACAAGCTGGTCCCGCCCATGCAGGCCCTTGCCCCCGAGCTTAGGTTGCCGCTCGTGGACCTGGCCCTGGCCACACTGCACGGCCTGTCGCGCCCGCAGGCCCTGCTCTTCCGCCAGGCCCTGCTGGAATTGATCGAGGCCGACCAGGCAATCAGTCTGCGGGAGTGGCTTCTGCAGCGGCTCGTGCTCCACCACCTGGACGGCGCCCATGGCTTGGGGCGACGCCCGCCGGCGCACCGGGGGAACCTGGTCCAGGCTGCGCCTTCCGCCCGTCTGCTCTTGACCGCCCTGGCCCGCCTGGAGCATGAGGATGAGGAGGGAGCGGCCCGCGCCTTCGCCGCCGGCTGCCGCGAGGCCGCCTTGCCTGAAGAGGGCGCCCTGCCCCCGCCCCCGGGGGATGGTCGCGAACTGGAGGCGGCCATGGAGGAACTGGGCGCCCTGCCCCGGCCCGACCGCATCCGGTTGATGCGCGGGGCCATGGCCTGCGGCGCGCTGGACAACCAGCTGACCCCGGACGGCCTCTTCCTGATCCGGATCCTGGCCCGTGGACTGGACCTGCCCATGCCCTTGCTCGTCCCCCGGAAGGAACGGGAGGCGGGAGCATGAGCCTGCGCTTCGCCGAGATCCAGAGCTTCGTCTCCGACCTGGCCCGGGCCCGCGCCTTCTACGAGGGCGTGCTGGGCCTGCCGGTGAGGCAGGGCGGCGAGGGCTGGCTGGCCCTGGACTGCGGCGTGGAGCTGATCCTGATGGCCGGGGCGTCCCCCGCCCCGCACCAGGCGAATTACGGCCGCGAACGCGCCACGGTTCTCTGCCTGGCCTGCGGCGACATCGAGGCGGAGACGGCGCGGCTGAGGGTGGCCGGCGTGCGCTTCCTGACGGAGATCCTCACGGTGCCCCAGGGACGCTACGCCGCGCTCGAGGATCCGGACGGCAACCTGCTTGAGCTGGTCCAGCCGCGGGAGAAAGCATGAGGTCCTGGCCCATCGTTTGGCTGCCCGCCTGCCTCCTGGTTCCCGCCCAGGCCCTCTAGCAGCCTGTCGGGAAGGCGCCGCTGATTGGACGGATCAGGCTCCCATTGTTCCCGTTCCAACTAGCTGCGAGTGCGATATTGGAGCCAAAGAAATCAGGAGTCTTCCATGTACAACCGCACCTTCCCCGCTGCGTTGGCGATCCTGCTGCTGATCGCCGCCTGCAGCACGGTCCCGCTGACGGGCCGCCGTCAATTGGCCCTGGTGCCGGCATCCCAGATGCAGGCCGTGAGCTACCAGCAGTACGACGAGTTCATCAAAACGAATCCGCGCATCGCCAACACGACCCAGAGTGCCATGGTGGCGCGGGTGGGGGGTCGCATCCAGGCCGCCGTGGAAGAGTACATGACCCGCAAAGGCCTGACCGACCAGCTGGCCGGTTATGACTGGGAGTTCAACCTGGTGGAAGGCGACGAGGTGAACGCCTGGTGCATGCCGGGGGGCAAGGTGGTCGTCTACTCGGGTCTGCTGCCGGTGGCGCAGGACGAGGCGGGCCTGGCCGTGGTGATGGGGCACGAGATCGCCCACGCCATCGCCCGCCACGGCGACGAGCGGATGAGCCAGGGCATGCTGCAGCAGTTCGGCGGCTTGGCGCTCTCCACCTACCTGGAGCAGAAGCCGGCGGAGACCCAGCAATTGTGGATGACGGCCTACGGCCTGGGTTCCACCCTGGGAGTGATGCTGCCTTACAGCCGCACCCACGAGAGCGAGGCCGACCGCATGGGCCTCATCTTCATGGCGATGGCCGGCTACAACCCGGAGGCGGCGGTGGGCTTCTGGCAGCGCATGTCGGCGGGCAAGGGGGGGGAGCCGCCGGAATTCCTCAGCACCCATCCCTCGGATGCCGCGCGCATCGCCAAGCTAAGGAAGCTGATGCCCGAGGCGAGGAGGAATTACCGGCCGCGGCCGTAGGGACGCGACGCGTCGCGTCCCGACCTCCTATCTCAAGAACAGAGGTGGACCCGGATGGATCCCATGGCCAAGGCGTTCTGGTTGGGCCTGGAGCGTAGCGACATGTTCATCGATACCTTCACCAGCCGCCTTTCCGGCGACGACTGGACGGCCCTGCCGCCGGACCTGCCCAATTGCGCCCTGTGGACCCTGGGCCATCTGGCCTACCATCGCGGCCTTTTTCTCTATCTGCTCAACGGGCAGCGGACCTGGGACGAGCGCTGGCCCGCCCTCTTCGGTCTGGGCTGCCCTCCCGCGGAATGCGATCAGCTGCCCGGCGCGGATGAATGCCGCGCCGTCCTGGCGGAGCGCCGCCAGGATCTGACCGCCTGGCTGGAAAAGGCGACGACGGCCATGCTGAAGTCCCCCCCGGTGGAGTCCAGCCGCTTCTTCGCCACCAAGGCGGAAGTGTTGGTGCACCTGTCCCACCACGAGGCGCACCATACTGGATGCCTGTCAATGGCCAGCCGTCTCCTGGGCCGGGACAGGGTGATCTGAGGCATCGGTCAGGGCTCAAGCAGGGCCTTCAGCTTGAACCCAAGCCGTTGTTTTCCTTCCTTCACAGGGGAGAAATTGTGTGGATTCAACAGGGGAGCCGGGCGTGACGCCGCATATCCTGCTCGTCGAGGACGAGGAAGCTGTCCGCGACATCAGCACGCAAATGCTGACCCTGTTGGGTTACCAGGTCACGGCCGTGGTCGATGGTCCCGCGGCGCTGGCCGTCTTCAAGCAGGATCCCGCCCGCTTCGACCTGCTGATGCTGGACCTCAACCTGCCCGGCATGACGGGACGCCAACTGCTGTTGGAGCTGCGGCGCATCCGGCCCGACGCCCCGGCCATCTTCTGCAGCGGGGACCCCGATCCGGATCCCCCCGCCGGGGATCCACCACACCTGTTCAAACCCTATCGAATGGTGGATTTGAAGTCCTGCATCGACTCCCAGCTGTCGCCGTCCAGCTAGGCCCGGAGGGCCCCGCACCCGTGCTGTCGCTCGCCAGCCAGACTCCGCCCCCCCCTGTCCAAGCCCGCCCCAGCCTGGCCGGCGACAGCCTGGAAAGCCTGCGGGAGCGCCTTGCGGCGGAGGGACTGGCGCCCTGGCGCGCCGACCAGATTTTCAACTGGATCCATGCCCGCCGCACCTTCGACTTCCAGGACATGACCAACCTGGCCCGCGACCTGCGCCGCGACCTGGCGGAGCGCTACGCCGTCCTCGAGATCGAGCCGGCGCGGCGCGTGCGAAGCGCCGTGTCCAACTGCGAGAAGTTCCTCTTCCGCCTGGCCGACGGCGCCCGCATCGAGGCCGTCTGGATGGGCTTTGAGCGCCGCAGCACGCTCTGCGTCTCCACCCAGGTGGGTTGCGCCCTGGATTGCGCCTTCTGCGCCACGGCGACCATGGGCTTCCGCCGCCATCTGAGCGCGGCCGAGATCGTCCAGCAGGTCCTCTGGGTGAATGCCCAGGAAGGCCTCCAGCTGAGCAACGTCGTGTTCATGGGCATGGGCGAGCCCCTGCACAACTACGACAACGTGGCCCGGGCCCTCCGCCTGCTGCACGACAACCGCGGGCTGGGGCTCAGCCGTCGCCGCATGACGGTCTCCACCGCCGGGCTTGTGCCGCAGATCCGGCGGATGGCCGAAGAAGACCTGCCCTGCAAGCTGGCTGTCTCCCTCAACGCCGTCACCGACGAGAAGCGTTCGCGCCTGATGCCCATCAACCGCAAGTATCCCCTGGACGATCTTTTCGCCGCCTGCAAGGACTGGACCGAGCGGACCGGCCAGCGCGTCACATTCGAGTACATCCTGATGGAGGGCGTCAACGATACCCGGGAGGACGTCCGCGGCCTGCGCGCCCGCCTCTCCCGCCTCCCCTGCAAACTCAACCTGATCTATTACAACCCGACGGAGCGCGGCTTCCAATCCAGCGGGGCGGAGATCTACCAGCGCTTCTTCGCCGACCTGCAGACCGCGCCCTTCGCTGTCACCCTGCGGCAGAACATGGGCACCGACATCGACGCCGCCTGCGGCCAGTTGCTCGTCAAGGAAGAGCGCCGCGAGGCCGCCCCGTGAGCGCGCGCCTGGTGGAGAACCGCCCCGCCCTGCCGGCTGTCGCGACGCCCGATCTTTCGATCATCGTCGTCCACTTCAACACGGAGGCGCTCACCCGGGCCTGCCTGGAGTCCATCCTGCGCGAGCGGAATGGCCTTGCGGTGGAGGTGTTCCTGGTGGACAACGGCTCCAGCGACGGCTCCGGAGGGCGGCTGGCCGCGGCTTGCCCCTGGCTCCATTTCCTGCGGCTGGATCGCGGCATCGGCTTCGGCGAGGCCAACAACATCGCTGCCCGCCAGGCCAGAGGACGCCTCCTCCTCTTCCTCAACTCGGACACGGAAGTGCAGAACGACGCCCTGCGCCAGGTGGCGGCCTTCCTGGACGCGGAGCCGCAGGCCGCCCTGGCCGGCTGCCGCCTGCTCAAGAGCGACGGCAGCTTGGACAGCGCTTGCCGCCGATCCTTCCCCACGCCCTCCGTGTCGCTGTGGAAACTGCTGGGCTTCAACCGCCTCTTCCCGCGCAGTCGGCGCTTCGCCGCCTACGACCTGCGCTACATGCCGGAGGAGGAACGCTACCAGGTGGACAGTCTGGTGGGCGCCTTCCTCATGGCGAGGCGCGAGGCGCTGCCCCCCGGTCCCTTCGACGAGGACTTCTTCTTCTACGGGGAGGACATCGACCTCTGTTACCGCGTCAAGCAGCGGGGCGGCGAGGTCTGGTACCTGGGCGACGTGGCCATGCTGCACCGCAAGGGCGGCACCACCAACAAGCGCGCCCCCTGGGTCATCTTCCACTTCCACGACTCCATGCGCATCTTCTACAACAAGCACTACCGCCGCCACTACTCCTGGGCCACCACCGCCCTCGTCCACCTCGGCATCTACCTGCGCATGGCCGTCCTGCTTGTCTTCAACCTCTTCAAGCGCACGCGCCCCGCCTGATGACCCGCTACCTGCTGCGCGCCGGGCTTGTCCTGGTGGACCTTGCCTGCCTGCTGCTGGCCTTCTGGCTGGGCTGGTGGACCCGCTTCATGCTGCTGCCGCCGCTGCTGCCCGGGCTGGTCAGCGTCCAGCAGCCCTGGAGCCTCTACTTGGACGTGCTGGCGCCGGCCTCCATCCTGCTGGTGATCTTCGCCGCCCGGGCCCGCCTCTACCGCTTCGGCGACCTGGGGTTGCGCCGCCAGGTCTACGGCTCCCTGCAGGTCGTGGCCTGGCTTTTCCCCGTCGTCCTCGCCTATCTCGTCATCTTCCGCCTGGATTTCGAGTTCAGTCGCCTGGGAACCCTATTCGCCATGGGCTGGCTCCTCCTCCTTCTGCCTGTGGCTCGTGTGGCGGCCTGGCAGCTCATCCAGCGCGGCGGACTGCTGCGGGCGCCCATGCTTTTCATCGGCAGCCCGACCCGCGTGGAGGCCTTTCTGGACGCCGTGGGCCGCGACCGCTTCCGTCGCGGCAACGATGAACTGGCCCGCCTGGCGCCGGGTGAGCTGTTTGATGAGCAGGGCGAGGACTTCCGGCCGGAATGCAATGAGCAGGTCGACCACCTGGTGTCGGACAAGGGCCTGCAGAAGGTGGTCGTCTTCATGGAGGGCATGCCGCGACGCCGCCTTACCACCGTGCTGCGCAAGTTCGAGATCCGGGTGCGCACGATCGAGCTGGTGCCCGACGCCGCCACCATGGCCCTGATGGGGGCCCGCATCGTGCGCCTCGACGACCAGCCGCTGTTGTCCCTGGAGCAAAGCCTGTGGCGACCCGCCAAGCGCTTGCTCAAGCGCCTGGTCGACCTGACAGCCGGCCTCCTCGGATTGCCGCTCGTGCTGTTGACCGTGGTGGCGGCCACGCCCTTCCTGCGGGGCCGACCCCTCATGCGCATCCGTCGCTACGACCTCACGCGGCGCCCTCTCACCCTGCTCCAGCTGCGTGTGGACTACGAGCGGGGCGGCTGGCTCTTCCAGTCCGGACTCTACAAAGTGCCGGAGCTGCTGGGCGTGCTGGTCGGATCGCAAAGCCTGGTGGGTCCCGCGCCGCTCATCGAGCGCGAGTTCGAGACCTATCCCGGGGATCTGGCGGCCTTCGCCCGCATCCGCCCCGGCCTCACCGGCCTCTGGCAAGTGAGCGACTATGGCTACTTCGAGCCGGGCCAACGCCTGGCCATGGACATGTATTACGCCATGAACTGGTCGCCGCAAATGGATCTGCGCATCATGCTGGAGTCCGTGCTCAAGGGTCTGCGCAGTCTGCGACAGCCCCGGGTGGGAAAGCTGCGCACATGACACGACGCGAAGCATCGCTGGGATGGCTCTGCGCCCTCCCGGGTGTCCGGCGCCTCCAACTGGAGGCGGGGGGACCCTGGGGCCTTGAGGAGCTGGGTGGCGACGGTCCCCTCCTGCGCACGGACTCGCGCCGCTGCCGCCCGGGGGACCTCTTCGTGGCGCTGCGCGGATACTCCCACGACGGACACGGCCATGCGCCCGCCCTGCTGGCCAACGGCTTCCCCTGCGTGGTGGAGGCCGGCTGGCACCTCGCCCAGGAGGAACCCCTGCGCCGGACGCCGGGCCAACTGGTGGTCGAGGACACGCAGGATTGGCTGCCCCGCGCCGTGGCCCGCATCGCCGGCCTGGAACAAGCGGACCTCGTCGTGCATGGCGTCACCGGGACCAACGGGAAGACCAGCACCACCTGGATCCTGCAGCAGCTCCTGCGACCGCTGGATCCCCGGGCCGGCCTCGTGGGCACCATCTGCAGCCGCCTGGGCGGCGGCGAAGCCGCCCCCGCCACGCTCACCACGCCGGACTCCCCCTGGCTGGCCGCCTTCGCCAGCAGGCTGCTGGAGGCGGGCGGACGGCATCTGGTGATGGAGGTCTCCAGCCACGCCATCCATCAGCGCCGGGAAGCGGTCTTCGGCTTCCGCAGCGCCGTCTTCCTCAACCTCAGCCCGGAGCATCTCGACTATCATCAGGGCATGGAGGACTACTTCCGGGTGAAGGCATCCTTCCTGCGCCGCCCCGAGGCGGAACTGCGCCTGGTGAACACGGACTGTACCTGGGGCCGGCGGCTGGCACAGGAGCTGGACCCCCTCCCCGTCGTCACCTTCGGCCGAGAGGCGGGGGTCGACTGGCGCCTCGCCGATGAACGCGGCGAGGGCGAGGGACAGGCCTTTCGCCTGCTGGGACCCGGCGCCGATGAAGAGTTGTGGATTCCCCTGCCCGGCTCCCACAACGCCTCCAACGCCGCGGCGGCCTGGATCGTGGCCGACTCCCTGGGCATTCCCCGCCCCCGCCTGCGAGAGCTGATGGCCGACCTGGATCCGGTGCCCGGCCGCATGGAGCCCCTCCGCCTGGCGGGCGGCCCGCGCGTCCTCATCGACTACGCCCACTCCCCGGACGGCTACGAGAAGGCCTTCGCCGCAGTGGCCGCCCTGCCCCGGCGTCGCCTGCACGTGCTTTTCGGATGCGGCGGCGAGCGGGACCGTGGCAAGCGCCCGGTCATGCTGCGGATCGCGCTGGTCCACGCGGACCGTGTCTGGCTGACCCTGGACAATCCCCGGGGCGAGGATCCGGCGCAGATCTTCGGCGACATCCTGGCGGAGCAGGGCGGGGACGCCCGCATCACGCGCCTGGACGATCGCGCCGCCGCCATCGCCGCCATGCTGGCGGAGGCGGGGCCGGAGGATCTGCTTCTGCTGCTGGGCAAGGGGCACGAGCGCTATCAACTGATCGGGACCGAGAAGCGGCCCTTCGACGAGCGCGAGGTGCTGCGGCAATGCTGGGAGCGCCCGGCATGACAGGCCGCCTGCTGATCATCGGCGTGGCGCGCAGCGGTCTGGCGGCGGCCCGGCTGGGTCTGGCCCGCGGCCATGAGGTCCTGCTCCACGACGACCTGCTGAGTCTGGAGCAGATGGGCGGGAAGCTGGCCGGCCTGCCGGTGGCCGTCCATCTGGGGAATGATCTGCCCTCCGACCTGACGCTGGTTGTGCCCAGCCCGGTGATCCCCCCGTCCCATCCGTTGGTGGCGGAGGCTCTGCGGCGCGGCCTGCCCGTGCAGAGCGAGCCGGATTTCGCACGGACCTGGTTCGCCGGCGAGGTGCTGGCCGTCACCGGATCCAACGGCAAGACGACGACGACTCTGCTGGCGGCGGCCGTGCTCCAGGCCTGCGGCTGCCGGGCCGAGGCCTGCGGCAACGTGGGCCACCCGCTCAGCCTGGTCGCGCTGGAGGAGCCGCCGCCGGACTGGGCCGTGCTGGAGGCGAGCAGCTACCAGCTTGAGTTGAGCCGCGACCTGCGGGTGCGCGCCGCCCTGCTGCTCAACCTGAGCGAGGACCACCTTGCCCGCCACGGCAGCATGGAAGGCTACCTGGCGGCCAAGTGGCGCTTGGCCGAGCAGGTGGCGGAGGACGGCTGCGTGGTGGTCAACGCCGACGATCCGCTGCTGGCCCCTCGGGCCGACTCCCTCTCCTGCCGCGTCCACCGCTTCTCCGCCGGCGGCCGGACCGCCGCCGCGCGCGTGGACGAGCGCGGCCTCTGGCTGGAGGAGTGGCCGGGCGGCCTCTTCATCGAGGCGGGCGCGCCGCGCCTCATCGGCGCCCACAACCTGGAGAACATGGCCGCCGTGCTGCTGGCCGCCCGCGACCTCGGCCTCGACCTGGCCACTGTGCGGCAGGCGATGCTGGACTTCTCGCCCGTCGAGCACCGCATCGAGATCGTGCGGACGCGCCGGGGCGTCCGCTGGATCAACGACAGCAAGGCCACCAACGTGGACAGCACGGCCAAGGCCCTGGTCGGTTTCGCGCCCGGCTCCGTCATCCTGCTGGCGGGCGGCGAGGCCAAAACGGACGACTACAGCACGGTGGAGGGGCTGGTGAGGGAGCGGGTGCGCGAGCTGGTCGTCTTCGGCCGCGACGGCGGCATCATCGGAGACTGGTTCGCGGACAAGCTGGCCGTGCACCGTGAGGACAACCTGGCCGGCGCCGTGGCCCGGGCCGCGGCCTTGTCCCGCCCGGGCGACGTCGTCCTGCTAAGCCCCATGTGCGCCTCCTTCGACCAGTTCGTCAACTTCGAGGAGCGGGGGCGGCGCTTCCGGGACCTGGTCTGTGCGCTGCCCGAGCCGAAGGAGTAGCCGCCATGCCCTCCCCCCAGCCCATCGGCGTGTTCGACTCCGGCGTGGGCGGCCTCACCGTCGTCGCCCAGGTGCTGGCGCAGCTGCCCCGCGAGGATCTCATCTACTTCGGCGACACCGCCCGCGTCCCCTACGGCATCCGCAGCCCGCGGGTGATCCGCGAGTTCAGCCGCGAGATCGCCGCCTGGCTGCTGGCCAACCGGGTAAAGGCCATTGTCGTCGCCTGCAACACGGTGAGCGCCGTGGCCCTGCCCGACCTGCGCAACGCGCTTCCCGTCCCCGTCATCGGCGTGGTCGAGGCGGGCGCCCGCCAGGCGGTGGAGGCCACGCGCAATGGCGAAGTGGCGGTGGTGGGCACGGCCTCCACCGTGGCCAGCCGCGCTTATCCCGATGCCGTGGCGCGGCTGGACGCCTCGGTGCGCACCTTGAGCCGGGCCTGTCCGCTCTTCGTGCCCATGGTGGAGGACGGCATCGTGGACGGGCCGGTGGCCGAGGCGGTCATCCGCCACTATCTGGGGGACATCCGCCCCTCGCGCATCGACACCCTGGTGCTGGGCTGCACCCACTACCCGCTCCTTCAACCCGCGATGGCCCGCGTCCTGGGGGAGGGCCTGCGCATCGTCGACGCGGCGGAGGGCACGGCGCGGGAGCTGGCGGCCATCCTGGCGGAACGCGACCTGGCCACCCCCAACCTGGAGCCGGGCCACCGGCGCTTTGTCTTCAGCGATCGCACCGAGGCCTTCCAGGCCCTGGCCCGCCGCATCCTGCCTGACTTCGTGGGAGACATGGAGCTGGTGGACGTGGAGGGTCCGGCCTTCCGGGACGCCCTGCGCCTGCTGGGCACATCGCCTCTGCAGAAAGGGAATTGACACGTCATGACCGACGACACCGCGCGCCCGGATGCTGCTGCGCTGGCCCGCCGCCTCAACTTCTCCATCGTCCTGCCCGGCCGCCTGGCCGGTCTGGGCTGGCCCTTCCGCCGCGAGGCAGGGCCTGAGGCCGTCGCCGCCCTCCTGCGGGAGGCTGGCGTCGCCGCACTGGTCAACCTGACCGGCGAAGCCTATCCCGCCGCCGCCCGCGCCACCTTGGACGGGCTGCACCTGATCGACCTGCCGGTCGATGACTACACGGCTCCGTCCCTGGAACAAGCCGACGAGCTGGGGCGCCTCTTCTCCACCCTGCCGCCAGGGCAGGTCCTGGCCCTGCACTGCGCCGCCGGTGTTGGCCGCACGGGCACCCTGCTCGCCTGCCTGCTGGGTCGTGAGCTGGGACTGGACGGCGCGACCGCCCTGGCCCGCATCCGCCGCCTGCGTCCAGGCAGCGTGGAGACGGCGGAGCAGGAGGACCTGGTTGAGCGTTGGCTGGGAGCCAACCGCCGGCGAGAGTGAAGCCGGGCGCCCACCCTTCGTTGTGGCGCATCCACCTGGTGTCGCTTCTCTCCTCCCCTCCCTGCCTGTGCATGATCTTCGGTCCTGCCCCCAGCTGCTGCAATGCGGCTGGATGCACATACATCATGTGGCCAGGGCACAAAAAGGGGCGGACAAGAAGTCCGCCCCACCTGCGTCGCCGCATCCACTGCGTGCAGTGTGTGAGCTGCAGCCCCCCGGTTCAAGTCCCACAACCTGACGAGTGCGACGACGCCATTTCCTGCCGCCCGCGCCAGGGCGGTGACGTGGTGGAACCGACCACGGGCTGTTATTGGCAAAACATGTGCCAAGACGTGGATTGTGCAGCTTGCGAGCCTGTTCTGACCCGACTTACTTTCATGAATCACGGTTCTGTCCGATTAATGCGTATATAGTTGTGCGATCCACCGCTAGCAATTCAGCACATCGTGTAACATTGCCCTGGCAGAGGCGCAGCACTTGCTGGATGTACTCCCGCTGGATGTCCTGCCGCCATTGGCGCAAGGGTTGGATTTCCTCGACGCTCTGTGGGAGGAATCCAACAGAGTCCGTGGATGCTCCGCCCGGCCAGGCTCCGTCCCATGGTCCGGCGTGGCCATGGTCGTGGATGGTGGACAGGAGGGGACGGATCTCGTCCACATCCACCACCGGGTGGCGCGAACCCGCCAGCAGGCCATCCATCAGATTGCGCAACTCCCGCACGTTGCCCGGCCAGTCATGGTCCTGCAGCAGACCCAGGGCTGCCCGGCTCAAGCTCCTGGTGGGCAGGTTGTTGCGCCGGGCGACCGCATCCAGGAAGACGTGGGCCAGTTCCTCCACGTCCTCCCGCCGCTCCCTGAGGGAAGGCAGGTTCAGCTTCAGCACGTCCAGCCGGAATCTCAGGTCGGGGCGGAAACGCCCCTCCAGCGCCCGTTGGGACAGGTTCTGATGGCTCGCCGTCACCACCCGGGCCCGGACATGGGTGTAGTCTGTTTGACCCACGGCCTGGACCTCCCCGGATTCCAGGAAGCGGAGCAGGCGCTTCTGCGCGTCGTGGCTGAGTTCGCCCACCTCGTCCAGGAAGAGGGTGCTGCCTTCGGCCTGCTGGATGATGCCGGGGTGGTCGTGGATGGCGCCGGTGAAGGCCCCTTTGCGATGCCCGAAGAGGTGGCTCTCGATGATGGACTCAGGAATGGCGGCGCAGTTGACAATGGTCAGGGGGCGGTCGGCACGGCCGGGAGCCTCCTCGTGCAGCGCCTTGGCCACCAGCTCCTTGCCGCTGCCCGTCTCCCCCGAGATCATCACCGGCATGTCCAGCGGCGCGTAGTTCAGGATCTGCTCACGCAGCCGGCGCATGGGGAGACTGCTCCCCAGCAGGCGACCCACCCCGCGCCGCTCGTCGGCCGGGTCCGGGCGGGCGGCATCAAGGGCCTTGCGCACAGTGTCCAGCAGCATGGTCTCGTTCAGGTCGCTTTTGGAGAGGAATTGGACCACGCCCAGACGCCCGGCCTCCAGCAAGTTCTCCGTGGTGTCCTTGCCGGAAACGACCACGACCGGCAGGCGGGGCGCCCGCGGGCGCAGCTCACGCAGGAAGTCCAGGCCGCCTTGGTGGGCGCCGGACAGGCCGATGTCCAGCAGCAGCAGATCGGGCACCCGATCCTGTGTCTGGCGACGGGCCTGGGCGGCATCCTGGGCGAGCCCCACCACGTAGCCTTCACTGCAGAGGGACTCGCGCAAGGACTCCGCCACGTTGCGGTTGTCCTCGAGGATCAGGATGTGGGGCGCTCCCATCAGACGTCCTCCAGCTTGTCCGACGGCTCCAGCCCAGCGGGAGCCTGCGGCAGATCGATGCGGACCAGGGTGCCCCCCGCCGCCGAGGGGTCGAGGCTGATCTGGCCGCCCAGGTCCTGCAACAGGTGGCGGGCGAAGTAGAGGCCGTAGCCATAGCCCCCCCGCCTCGAACTGAAGCCCGGCTCCCAGATGCGGTGCCGGATCTCGGCGGGCACGCCGCGCCCCGTGTCCTCGATGAAGATCGTCCAACCGCTCGTGGCCATGTCGCTGGCCGGCACCAGGCCGATCATCAGGCGGCCCCGGTGCTCCATGGCTTCAACGGCGTTGTTGAACAGGCTGCCGAAGACGAGGGCCAGGGTTTCGGCGTCGCCCACCACCTCCGCCTTGTCGGGCAGGTGCCAGCTGCACTGGATTCCGGGCATGCCGGCCAATTCGGCGCGCCGGGCGCCCGCGGCCAGAGCCGCCACCAGGTCCACTCTCTCCCGATGGCGGCGCTCGCCGGAGATGGCGGTGAAGTGTCGGATCAACTGGCGCAAGCGATCCAACTCCGCCCGCATGCGGCCGATGATCCGCTGCAATCCCTCCGGCATGGGTTGCAGGGCGCGCTCAACCTCGCGCTGCAGCTGGTCCAGGCCCAGGCCGATGGGCGCGATGGGCGTCTTCAGCTCGTGGGTGATCAGACCGGTCAGGGACCGGTAGCGGCGCCCGTCCTCGGCGGCCACCAGGGCCGTTTCGTCGATGCCGAAGATGACGCTCCCCACCTCCTGCCTGCCGGGGCGGACGGGCCGCAGGAGCCAGCGCATCCAGCGCTCACCCGATTGATGCAACTCGCCGGTACCGGGACGGAGGCGTTTTGCCAGCGTACTCAAGGCGGGTCCCTGCTGTGGATCCGTCAGCAGACGACGCAACTCCTGGTTGGCGAAGGTGAGGCGTCCTTGGGGATCCAGCAGCCCCACCGGCTGGGAGTTGTCGTCCAGGATGCCGCGCAGCAGGTTGTCCTGGCGGCGCAAGCGCAAAACCAGCAGCAGCAGGAAGAAGAAAGCCGCCACCTCGGCCGACAGGCGCGTGGCCGGGCTGCGCAGCAGGCGGCTCCAGACCGGCACGGCGTGCAAGGTGAAAGAAGTGATGGAGGATCCCTGCACCACATGGGCCAGGGCGTCGTCCAGACTGGAACCGCGGGATTCCATGCGCAGGTGGCCGGATCCGGCGTAGCGCACTACGACCCGCTGGCGGCCATCCAGGCTGATCACCCTGCTGGTCCCCGCCCCCTCGTCGCCGACCAGCCAGCCGTCCCGGTAGGACGGCAAGGCCCATTCCGGCGGCCATTCCCACAGTGTCCTGGCCGAATCCGCCGCCGCCAACGCCACCACCCGGGTCCCGGCCAGGCCATGCAGCGCAGGACTGGCGCTCCTGTCTTCCCGGTCGTCCCCGGCCAGCCACAGGGCCTTCAGCGTTGGTATCCACCAGGTCCGCAGCACCCGCTCCGCCCAGCTGTCCAAAAGGAAGGCGTGCCCGCGGCGTCCATCCGGCAACTTGATCTCCTGGCGCGAATGAAAGACGAGATGCCGCTGGTCGGGCAGGACCTGGACCTGAAGCGAATTGTGTTTATCGCCCGTGTCGATCACGCGGAAGCGGCCGTCGTGCGGCGAGAAAAGCAGGAGGGCGGCGCATGTGTCGTTGATGCCACCCAGGTCGTTGCCGTTGTGGGGCGCGAAACTGCTCAGGGCCAGCCAGGACCGGCCCTCCTCATCCACCAGGGACGGTCCTGGCGGAAAGTGGATCTCCAGGCCGCAGGGGTGGCGCTCCACGGTGACGGCGCCGGATGTCAATTCCAGCCGCACCACGCCCCGCCATCCCTGGAAGGCCGCGCCCACGGAGAGCAGGGCGCACCCGCGGCCTTCCGACTGATGGAAGCGCATGCTGGTCAGGCGCGGCACATCCCGCCAGGAATGGGGGTGGTGGGCCGGGGAGAACAGCACGCCCTGCCAGAAGGGCTTGCTCTCCCCGGTCGAGTCGGCCCGGAACAGGTTGAGCAGGATCGTCGTGCTGTCGCCGCTGGTGGACAAGGCGGCGATCCACCGGCTGCCATCGGTCGCGCGGGCCGTCACGACGCCCCCCAGCATGACCTTGCCCGCCAGGTAGAGCTGGCGGTTCGGGCGGGCCTGCGTCGGCGTGGTCGAGACAATCTTGAGGGAGGGGGGTTCGGAGGACCGCGGCTCGCTGTTGAGAAGTCGGTCCAGGCCGTCGTCGCCGGTCAGCTCGGCCAGCTCCACCTTGCCGAAGTGGGTGCTCGTGTCAAAGGGCCTGGCCAGCCAGCCCACCCCGGGGGACAGCGCAAACTCCATCAGCGCTCCCGCCAGCAGGGCCACGGTGGCGATGCACAGCAGGCTGATAGCCATCAGGCGGAACAGGCCACCGAAGATGAAGAGCCGGCGCCGGGGCAGCTCCAGAAGAGCGACAGGGCCTGGATCGACCTTCCCGGGCGACGGGTTCCGGCTTGCGGCCCAGTCTTCTGTGGGAAGGTGGCCCACTTGCACCTCTGCTTCAACTCTGGAGCTTCTGTGCTGTCAGGGACATGGCCGGCTTGGCCTGAATGGTCCGTTCCATTCATCCCGTCGGAGCATGGCGAAGTCCCTGGTCTTGACGCCGGCCGGCCCGGCAAGACTGGAGTGGCGGGATCCAGCCATGCGCGAACTCCGTCCAGGATCCAAGCCCGAAAGAGATCCAGCGCGGGGGGGACGCTGGCATTCGAAGGTACTGAATGGGGGAAGGTCCGACCAGCGGAATCATGTGAAGGAAAGGGCCGTCACCATCGGCGCCGACCCTTGCCGCACACAGCATGAAAAGCACGCTCAGGGCAAGAGGAGCACACGTTGCACGACGTGGTGTCCTCCTTGTCGCGCCTCCACCAGATAGACGCCGCCCGCCAGGCCGCCGGCGTGAAAGCGGAACTGGCGGTGCCCGGCCGCCACCGGGCCGTTGTGGAGCCGTCGCACCAGCTCGCCCCGAAGGTTGTAGACGCTGAGCTGGAGTGGAGCGGCGCTGGGCAGCTCCAGCCGGATGATGGTCTCCGGATTGAAGGGATTGGGGGCGGCCGGCGCCATGGCCAGGGCGCGGGGGCGCTCCCCGGCTGGCAGGGCTGTCTCCTCGAAGCGCTCCGCGGTGGTGATGAGCAGGGCCGTCTGGCTGGTGACGGGCTGCCCGGCGGGCGGGTACTGGCCGTTGAAGGTGTACTGCAGCCCGGCCGCCTCGTCCGGGCGCTCCACCCCCACCGTGAAGATGTGTTCGCCGAAGGTGGTGACGATGTCCTGATACTGCAGCAGGATCTCGCCGTCGCTGGTGGGCGTGGGCCACCAGGCGGGATCCCGCAGCACGGCTTGGAACCAGTTGTCCTGGTAGGGATGGCCCGTGTGGTGGAAGTTGTTCCACTGGATCGTGAAGGTGTGCTCCGCTTCGTCGTGATGGCGGTAGCAGCGGCCGAAGCGGGAGCCGCCGTAGTAGTTGTAGAGGTCGGTCCAGAACACGGCGACCATGGCGGCCGGCCCCTGGGCCGCGGGGATGGGCGTGTTGAGGCCGATGATGTGATCCGGCTGCGCGCCCATGGCGATCCAGCCGTTGGAGCAGACCGTGATCGTGTCGTAGTCCACGCCGTAGAAGCGAAAGGGGAAGGGCAGGGGCAGCACGCGGCTGACTCCGTCCACGCCGTCATCGTTGAAGATGGCGCCCTCGTCGTTCATGGGAAGCTCGGTCCCCAGCTGTGTGATGTCGTGGTAGTCGTAGACGGGGGCCCGCGGCGAGCTGTCGCCGTGATGGTAGATGAGATAGCCGTGGTCGTCAGGGCCCACCGGATCCGTGGGGCCGGCCTCCCCCACGGCCAGGGTGATGGGCAGGCGGGCCGCCATGGAGTGGTCGGCGCGGAAGCAAACGAGTTCCAGGTTGAGTCGCGCCCCGGGCAGCACGCCGGACGCCAGCAGCAGGCGGAAGGAGGCGGCACCCTCGGCGCCCGGTTCCAGCGGGTCGAGGGCGGCGTCGGCGTCCAACATCGTGCAGGCGGTACTGGATGGAAAGAGGCGGCAGCTGTTGGCATCCAGGAGCAGCGGGCCCGCATTGCGGAAGGTCAGGAGCAGCTCCACCACCGCCCCCGGCACGGGCGTGGGCGGCAAGGTCTGCAACTGCAGCAGCTCGGGCCTCGCCCCCGCCGCCACGGCCACCAGCCTCCGTTCCCACAGGAGCTCGCCCGCCGCCTCGCGCAAGGTCAGGCGCATGGGCAGTTCCCGGCCATGCTCCACACTGGGGGCAAGCCGCAGGGCCATCCCTTCCGTTTCCAGGATCTCCCCGGAGGCCAGGGCGGGCAAGTCCATCTCGTCCACCAGCACGGTCAGTCCGTCGTCCAGCGCCTCGACGGAGAGCCGTCGCCCGGCCGGACTGCCGGCCACGCCGGCCTCACGCAGCCTCAGCGCCAGGGCGAACTCGTCGCCGGCCGCCAGCAGGCTATCCTCCGCCGCGGCGGACCAGTTCAGCAGGACCAGGTTGGATCCAGCCGGGGCGGGCGTGAACTCCAGATCGAGGGGGATCCAGTCATCCCCGTGGATGACGAGGTGGGAGGCCTCAACGGCCAGCGGCGCGAAATCCAGCACGGCCCGTCCGTCCGCATCCGTCCGCGCCAGGGCCAGACGGCGGTTGTCGGATCCGCTCAGGCAGACCCACAACTCGGCGCCGGGCTGTCCCTCCGTGTCGCTCACCATCAGCTCGAGCTGGGTGGAGCCCGCCGGCGGCGGCGTCCAGGCGGGTTGGGCCACTGTGCGCTGGCTGCCCAGCCGCAGGCGGGTGCCGGGGTCGCCCAACAGGTTGTAGCAGTAGAAGTAGAAGGGTGCGTTCGTCGTCTGGCTGGGGGAGCCGGGGTCGTGCCAGATCTGGGTGCGGTGGTTGGGAAAGCAGTGCCACAGCTCGGCCTTGCCGCGATCCATCAAGGCCCCCACGTCACGGATGCCCTCTTCGAGCAGGCCTTGGTAGATCCCCATGTTGATGGTGTTGTTCCACCTGGTGTGGGTGTCCTCCTCGGAGGGCCCGATGAAGGCCACGGCCCCTTTCGGCTCGGAGGTCGAGCCCACGCGCAGGAAGGCCTCGCCCAGGCAGGGGTCGTAATTGGCGCTGGCGAAATCCCCGCCCCCGCAGACGATGCTGGTCACCAGCGGCCACCGCCCGTAGTTGGACAACTGGTTGATGTTGCTCACGCCGAAGAGCGGCCCGTTCCAGGAATAGCGATAGCCGTAACCGCGGTAGTTCACCACCACCCGGCCGTCATTGATGGCATTGGTGACCAGGGTGGGCGATTGCGGATTTGTGTAGCGGTTGTTGCGGATGGTGTCCACGGGAGCAATTCCCCGCGCCATCAGGTGCTGTCGGATGGACAAGGAGGTCTCGCGCCGGCTGGCGGCGCCCGCCACGTCGTAGACCATGAGGGCCTTGCTCAGCCAGGCATCCCCCGACACCGTCGGCTGCTGGTCGTAGAGCAGGGCGCGGCTGGCCATGATTGAGACCTGGGTGGCGTTGTCGGCGGAGAAGCGCCCCACCAGCACGTCGGCGAAGTAGTCGTCCCCCTCCAGCAGGGCCAGGGTGTGATCGCTGACGATGCGCCGTCCCCAGTTCGTTTCCGCGTACTGGCCGCCGGGCACCAGGTCGCCGGGCAGATGATAGCCGGATTGGTCGATGTTCATGTCGCCGATCAGGAGCAGGTAATCCAACCCCTCGTCCGCGGCCATGGCCTGGGCCGCGTCGCGGATGGGCGCCCAGTAATTGCCGGTCACGCCCAGGGACTCGCTGGAGACAAGGGCGACCTCGAAGCCCTGCTGGCGGCGCCAGGCGGCCCAGTTCGCCATGTAGGTCAGGGACGCCTCCTTGCCCACCACCAGATAACGGCCCAGGGGCAGATCCGCCGTGCGTCCGGCCAGTTGACGCAGGGTCAAGCCCGGATTAAGCACCTGGCGTCCGGCCCGCTCCAGTTGCAGCCACGACCCGGCGCGGGGCACGGCGCCAGGCTGGGCGGCCTCTCCCCCCACGAAGCGGATGCGCAGGGTCATCTCGAGCAGCACGGTCCCGTCATCGGCCACGGGCTGGATGCCCAGGCTGGCCATGCGCTGTCCCAGACGCTGCACGGGCGCCGACAAATCGCAGCAGTCAAGCGATCCCGCCGGGCTTGCCCGGGACCAGAGCTGGGACACCGGCTCCACATCCGCCACGGCGGAGGCGGGCAGCGCGATCCAGCGGCCCAGGACGAGGGGCGGATCGTCCTCGCCCCGCGCCTCCGGCCGCAAGCGGCCATCCGCCAGCTCCTTGGCCAAGCTCTCCTCCAACTGAAGGCTGAGGGTCAAACCCTGGTCGTCCTCGGCCACCAGCTTCATGTGCCAGTCTTGCGCCCGGGCCTGCCAGCCCTCGGCCCGGACCCGGGCGGTACCGACCAGGACAAGCAGGAGGGCGAAAAATGGGATCAACCTGCAAGGCATAATGATCTCCCACCAGGGGCCGGGAGCCAGTCGGCCCCTCTCGACGCGGTTTCCTTGCGAGTAAGTGCCGTTACGCGACGCGATTCCCCCACCGTATGGTCCTCGACATGGGCGTGATCCCGTCGAAGGTCCAAGCCCGGCAGGCTTTTGGGTTCACTGAACGGACTCATGGAAGCAAAGGCGGTGCCAGCTCGTGTGACAGCTTTGTGGCACCCGCGCGGCAGAACCCGGCTTCTGGGTTAATGAACACAATGCCAGAAGTCATGATCGGCCGTGTGGCTGGCCCTGCCATCCCGATGATTGGCATGGAGCCCCTCCCGGCGCCAGCTTGGTGAATGGAGACGACATGATGGCCGATAAGGGATGCGTGGTCGTTGGGGCCATCCGTGCGGGACCATCGCGACCCTCCCCCGGAGGACAGGATCCCGCCTCCCTACAGCAGCCAGGAGACGCCCGTGCTTCCTGAACATTCTCCCGCCGCCGCCACCCGCTTGCATCGGCTGGTCCGTGAGCGCTTCCGGCTTCAACTGACGGATTGCCGACCTCCCCACGAAGTGGGCGGACTGTTGCGCCTCGCCCACAGCCGGGGCTACCCCGCCTTTGACGACTTCCTGGATCTGGTGGAAGAGGACCGGACCGGAAAGCTGGCCTTTGAGGTGGTCAACCGCCTTGGCGCCACCGTCGGCGAGTTCCAGCCCGCGCGCATCCACCTTGACCTGCTCCGGCGCGAATTGCTGCCCACCTGGGAAGAGGGGCGGAGGAAGGGGCGCGTCCTGCGCTTTTGGGTTCCGGGCTGCGGCACGGGAGGGGATGTCTGGCTGCTGGCCTGCGAATTGGATGAGCGCCTCGGCCCCGCCGCGGCGGAATGCGTCTCGATCCTGGGGACAGATTGTTCGGCGCAGGCCCTGACCACCGCCATGGAAGGCGTTTACGACGACGACAGCCTGCGGCGCCTCCCCTGCGACCTGCGCACCCGTTGCTTTGATGAGGCGGATTCACAGAACTGGTGCGTGGCCGACCGGTTGCGCGGCCTGGTCCGCTTCCGCCGGCACAGCTCGGCCGCGCGGCTGCCCATTGTCACGCACGGCCTCGATGCCGTCTTCTGCGCCGGCGCGCTGCGCTATCTCGACCCGGAGACGCGTCGCGCCGTGGTGCGACGTTACGCGGAGGTTCTGCGTCCCGGCGGGTGGCTGCTTACGGGGGGAGTGGATCTTTGCGGCGCGGTCCTGGACGGTCACCAAGTCCACCCGGGAGTCTACCGCCGCCCGCGGTGCGATTGATGGAGGCCTGCGCCCCGGCGCAAGTTCAGTTGGGATGGTTGGCTCAGGGTCCTGGCGGTGAGACGGGCGGCATGGTCCAGCCTCCCCGCGCAGGATCCGGGAAGTCCGGATCGATGTTGCGCGGCCCTTCCTCGGAGAAGGCTTGCACCATGCGGCGCTCCAGTTCCGCATAAAGCTTGGCGGCGCCGGAGAGGATCAGCTTGATCGCCTCCGGGTCGGCTCCCTCCTGCAACAAGACGCTGGCCGCATTGTTGAGGCGGATGAGCGCGTCCGCGTAGGTTCGATAGCGGATGAGATCCTGTTTTTCCACGCCGTCGTTCTTCATGAGCTCCCCGACAGCAAACCGCGTACCATTTCACAATCAGTCCAGATCGCCATAGCCCGCAATCGCTTGCCCTGATTGAAGATTCGGGCTACTTGTTAAGATTGTTCAAGATGTGAGCAGTGTCCTCCCCCGCCACGCCACCCTGTTCAATTGCGGCCCAAGCTGCCTACCTTGCTCCCCATGAAGGGTGTCAGATATTGCACGATCCTGTCACTTGGGTTGCTGCTCGCCATGGCGCCGGTTGTGGGACTGCAGGCGCAACCAGCGGGCGTCTCCGGCCAGGCCGATGGTCTTGAGCCCGATGCGAGGCGCCAGAACGAGTTGCAGGACCGGGCCAACCGCCTCATCCAGCAAGGGCAGTTCCAGCAGGCGCTCCTGATCCTCGAGAGTCTGTCCGGGCGGCGTTCCGACGCGGGACCCCTGCTGCAGATGCTGGACCTCCAAGTGCGGCTGAACGACGAGGAGGGGGCGCGACGCAGCATGGAAGAACTCGCCGCCCGCTTGCCGACCGGTGGGCGCTTGGTCAGCTACCCTGATTTCCAGATCGCCGGCGCTCTCGCCGGCGCCCACTATCGCCTGGGCCGCCCGGCCCGGGCCGCCGACCTGTGGAAGCAGATGAAAGAGCAGGCAAGCTCCGAGCCCCTGGCCCTGGCCGTGTTTCACAGTTATCGTCAGGTTCGTCTGATTGATGAGGCCCATGCCTGGGCCACCGAACAGCGCCGGCGCGCCTCCTCCGTGGACCTGTGGGCCCTGGAGCTGGCCCAGATGCACGAGGAATCGGGCCACCCCCGCGAAGCCTTCGACGAGCTGGCCCTCTGGGGCTGCCGCCAGCAGGCGGCGGGACGCGTGCTGGAGCCGCGCCTGCTGGCCCTGGCCGAGGGCGCGACGGACCGCCGGGTCCTGATCGAGCACATGTTGAAGCGGGTGGAAGGCGGCAAGGAGACCTGCCCCGCCCTGGGCGAAGCCGTGCTGGGGATCCTGGTCCAGCACCGCTGGGTCGGCAAGGCCGTGCCGCTTGCCTGGCGGCTGGACACGGACGGGACGGGGGCGGCGCCCTTCCGCCTGGCGGGCGATCTGGTGCGGGACGGCAGCCACAAGGCGGCCCTTGCTCTGCTCGAGGATCTGGCCCGCCGGGGTCGGCACCCCGCCACGCAGCCCGAGTTCCTGTTGCTCAAGGCCGAATGCCTGGCCGCGCTGGACAAGCCCGAGGAGGCGCTCGCCCTCTTCCGCCAGGCCGCTGGCACGGGCGGGGCCAAGGGTCTTCCCGCCGCCATGAGGGCGGCCGACCTGCTCCACCGCCCCTTGGGGCACTTGCCGGAAGCGGCGCGGGAATTGGAGGGCGTCCTCGCGCGTCAGCCCTCCCACCGCGAGGCGGGGCGTCGACTGGTCCTGCTGCTGGGCTGTCAGGGTGAGCACGAGCGGGCCCGCGACGCCTTGCGCCGCCTGCGGGCGCAACAAGGTCCCGGCGCTGAGGGCGCGTCGGAACTTGACTGGCTGGGCCTGAGCCTGGACTGGTGGGCCGGACGCCTGAGCGCCTGCCGCGAAGGCCTGGGCGCCTTCCTCAAGACGAGCACCCGGCAGGTAGTCTTCAACGACGCCATCGAGCTGATGGACCTGATGGCCTTCGCCACGACGGATTCGGCGAAGGTGGTGGAAGCGGCCCGGGCGGACCGCCTGGCCTACGCGGGCCGCTGGCGGGAGGCCCTGGATCTGCTCCATGCCACGGCGGAGAGCTCCACCGGCCGCCTGGCTGAGTGGCTGGACTGGCGGGCCTGCCTGCTGGCCACCAGGGAAATGCCGCCGACCGAGGCCCGGGCCGAGTACGCGCGCTACCGGCTACGGCAACCGGAGTCGGTCCGCCTGGACCGACTGGCCTGGATGGAACTGGAGGCGATGGAAGGGGAGGGCCAGCCCGTGGACAGCCTGCGCGCCCAGGCCCTGGACTTGTTGCGGACCTGGCCCCAGAGCCTGCTGCAGGACGCCGTGCGGCGTCGCCTGCGCGGCTGGGAGGGCGGAAGTCCGGGCGAAGGCGCCGCGGTCAGTCCAGCTGAGCCCGTCGGCGACGGCCGACCGCGTTGATCCTGGCTGTTGAAGGAAACGAAGGCACAAGCGGCATGAGACCCACCACCCGCATCGCCACCGCCCTGGCGGCCCTTGCCCTGGCGGGGGCGCCGGCCCTTGAAGGCAAGATCCTCGTCCCGATGGATCCGGCCCAGCGCGACCACCTGAAGGCCTACGGCGTGGCATGGTGGACGCTGAGCCAGGGCGTGGACGTGGAATGGCTGCTCAACTATCGCGGCGGCAGCTTCATGATGGATGAGTTCCCCGCCCTCGAGGAGCGCCTGCGCCTGACCGGCGTGAGCTGGGAGTCGGTGGGCGGCGCCGCGGCGGCGGCGATCCATGCCACCATCGAGCAGGAGAACATGGATCGCATCCTGCTCGAGAAGGCGCCCAAGGTGGCCATCTACGCCCCGCCCGACAGCCAGCCGTGGGATGACGCCGTGACCATGGCCCTCGAGTACGCTGAGATCGAGTTCGATCGCATCTGGGACGAGGAGGTGCTGACCGGCAAGCTGCCCGACTACGATTGGCTCCACCTCCACCACGAGGACTTCACCGGCCAGTACGGCAAGTTCTACGCGCAGTACCACAGCGCGGCGTGGTACATCAGGCAGCAGGCCGAGGCCGAGGCCCTGGCCCGCCGGCTCGGCTTCGCCAAGGTCTCGCGGGCGAAACTGGCCGTGGCCCTGGCCATCCGCGACTTCATGGAGCAGGGCGGCTTCATGTTCGCCATGTGCAGCGCCACCGACTCCTACGACGTCGCCCTCTCCGCCATGGACACGGACATCTGCGACGCGGTGTTCGATGGTGACGGGATCGATCCGGGCTGGGCCGGCAAGATCGACTACAGCCAGTGCGTGGCCTTCACCGACTTCCAGATCATCACCGACCCCATGGTCTACGAATTCTCCGACATCGACCTGGGACCGGTCACCGGTCGAAACATCCCCGAGGAGCAGGACTGGTTCAGCCTCTTCGAGTTCAGCGCCAAATGGGATCCAGTGCCCACCATGCTCACCCAGAACCACGTCTCCTGGGTGCGCGGCTTCATGGGCCAGACCACCGCCTTCCGCCGCGACCGTCTCAAGCCGCACGTGCTGGTGATGGGCGAGATCGAAGGCAGCAACGAGACCCGCTACATCCACGGCAACGTGGGCAAGGGCACCTTCACCTTCTATGGCGGCCACGACCCGGAGGACTACCGGCACATGGTGGGCGACCCCGAGACCCAGCTCAGCCTGCACCGCAACTCGCCCGGCTACCGTCTCATCCTCAACAACGTGCTCTTCCCCGCGGCCAAGAAGAAGAAGCAGAAAACCTGAGCCCCGACCATGCGGCGAACGCCAGCCCAGCCCTTCCCCGATCAACCCGGCGAGGCCGGTTCCTCCGCGCCCGCCGCCTCGCCATGAGCCGCCGCCATGCCTGAGCCCGTGCGCCACTTCTCCGTCCAGGCCCTTTGCGAACTGGCCGAGGGCGGCCGCAACGACGGCGGTGGCTGGATTCCCGGCCGCGCCCGCCAGGGGCAGCGCCTGCACATGCAGCACCAGACGCGCGCCATGGCCGAGGGCGCCCGCGTCGAGCTTCCCCTCTCCTGGCGGGGCCGTTTGCTGGACCAGGAGGTCGAGCTCCAGGGCCGCGCCGACCTGGTGGACGCCGAGGGCGTGGTGGAGGAGGTGAAGACCGTGCTCGCCTCGGCCGAACGCATGAGGCGCTTCCGGGCCGAGGACTTCCCCGGCCACGCCCTGCAGGCCCTCTTCTACGCCTGGATGCTGAAGCCCGCCGCCACCGTGCAGGCCCGCCTGCGGCTGGTCAACCTGGGGGACGGGTCCGAGCGCGTGCTGGAGCTGGAGCGCCCCGCCGCCCAACTGCTGGCCGTGCTGGAGACCCAGGTCGCCCTCGCCCTGGCCCGCGAGGAGGCGCAGGACGGGGCAAGCCAACAACGCCGGGCGCGCTCCCGGCGGCTGGACTTCCCCTTTCCCGCTCCCCGGCCCGGCCAGCGCGCCCTCATGCAGGACGTGGAGAACGCCCTGGTCCGGAGCCGCCTCCTGCTGCTGAACGCCCCCACGGGACTGGGCAAGTCCGTCTCCGTCCTGCTGCCGGCCTTGCGCACGGCCATGGCGGCGGGCCGCCGCGTCTTCTTCTGCACGGCGAAGAACACGGGCCGCGAGGCTGCCCTCCAGGTGGCGCGGGCGCTCAACCGGGGGCAGACCTGTGTCACGGCCGTGGCCATGTCCAGTCGCGAGGGCATGTGCCCGGCCGAGGTCTACTTCTGCCACGAGGAGCATTGTCCCCTGCTCAAGGGCATGGCGCCGCGCCTGGAGGAGGCCCTGCGCGAACTGGCGGAGGTGCCGCTGGTGGATCGGGAGGAGCTGGTGGCGGCCGGCCTGCGCCACCGTGTCTGCCCGCACGAGATCGCCCTGGCCCTGACCGAGACGCGCGACCTGGTGGTGGGCGACTACAACTATGTCTTCGACCCCCAGGTGCGCATCCGCCGTCTCTTTGTGGAGGGCGATCCCCAGGATTTCGTGCTCGTCATCGACGAGGCCCACAACCTGGCCCCCCGCGGCCGCTCCTGGTTCAGCGGCGAACTTTCCCGCGATGCCGTGGCCGCGCTGTCCCGCCACCTGCAGGTCGAGCTGGCGGGGGGCGACCTTTTCCAGGGCGGTCCCCTCCAGCGCCCGCTGAGGGGACTGGCAAAGGCCGCGCAGCGTCTGGAAGACTTCTTCGGACGGGTCGAGGAGATGGTGGATGGCGACTTCGAGTTCGCCTACGATGACGGCGTCCGGGCCTTGTCGGCCCGGTTCGACCATGAGGAGCTGGAGGCCGTGCTGGCCCTCTATGAGCGCCATCTGGTGGACCTGCTCCTCACCCGAGTGTTGATGGGCCTGGTGGTGGAGAAGGATCCGGCGGTGGAGTTCTACCGCGGGCTGGATCGCTTCGTCACCCTGGCGCGGGAGGAGAAGGATTCGCGGCGCTCCCTCGTCCTGGTCAGGCCATGCCCGGAAGGACCGCCCGGACTGGTGCTCGAGATCCGCTGCTCATGGGCCGGGGACTGGATCCAGGAGCAGGTGGCGCGCTTTCCCGCCGCCGTGCTCTTCTCCGCCACCTTGCGCCCGTGGGACTGGCACCTGGGCGAGCTGGGCCTGCGCGGCGAGAGCCGGCTGGAAACGATGGCCGCGCCCTCCCCCTTCCCTCCCGGGCATCGCAACCTGGTCATCTTCGAGGGCATGTCCAGCCGTTGGCGCGATCGCCGCCGCGGCCTGCCGCTGCTGGGCCGCCTCGTGGCGGATTGTTTCCGCCGCGTGGGCGGCAACACGGCCGTCTTCCTCCCCTCCTTCGCCTACCTGCGATCCCTGCGCCAGCAGCTTCCCCCCGGCCTGCCCCTGCTTGTCCATGACGGCGAGCTGGAGCAGACCGCCCGCCTGGCCCTGTTGCGCAAACTGGAGCGGCGGAGTCCACACCTGCTCTTGACCGTGATGGGCGGCATTTTCGCCGAGGCTGTCGATTATCCCGGCCGCATGCTGGAGGCCGCCTTGGTGATCAGCCCCGGCCTGCCCCAGCTTTCCCACGAGCGGGAGTTGGCCCGCCTCTGGTACGAATCCCGCGGGGAGTCGGGCTTCGACCAGGCCTACCGCCTGCCCGGCCTCTGCCGGGTGCTGCAGGCGGCCGGCCGGGTCATCCGCCGGCCCGACGACCGCGGCAGCATCGTCCTCTTCTGCGACCGCTTCAGCCAGGCGGACAACCTGGCCGTCATCGAGGAGTTCTACGACGCCCGCCCCTTGCAGCTGGAATTGCCCGGCGAGCTGCTGGACAACCTGGAGGGCTTCCATGGCACCGGCGCCACGGGCTGACCGTCATCAGATCGGCCGGCTGAGCAGGATGCGCCAATAGCTCTGACGATGACGGGAGGCGCGCAGCCAGTCCAGGTCCTCTCCGCCCACGCCCAGGCCGAGACTGGCGATGGTGAGCTTCTTCACGACCAACCCCAGCTGCAGCTCCAGGCCGCTCGTCCACAGCCAGAGGGCGGGCTGGCCGGGTTCCAGGCGGGCGCGGTCCGCCACATGGCCGACGTCGGCGAAGGGCGCCAGCGTCAGGCGCCCGTTGGCCAGGTCCAACACTTGGAAGAGGGGGGGCGCCCCCGGACTGAGGCGCAGCTCCAGGCTGGCCTGGAATACCCGGTCGCCGGCCACGGTGCGCGGCAGGGCCCGCAGGTGGGAGACCGGCCCGCTGGGCAATCCCGCCACCCCGGCCGTCGCATCGCCCAGGTCCAAGGCGTTCAGCAAGGGGTCGGGCGAGAAGCCCAGGGCGCGCCAAGTGTGGCGCTTGCCGGTGAAGGCGTCGAGGCGGGCGGAGGCGACCAGGCGCGCCGCGGGGTGGAACAATGGCTGGATGCGGTAGAGGCCGGCCCGCCAGTAGTCCAGCTGCTCGTCGCCCAGGATCCAGGGCCGGGCCAGGGCGCCGTGAAGCTGGAGGCCATGGCTCCAGCTGGGCCACCAGACCGCGTCGGCCTCCAGCGGGCGGCCGCTCCACGCCGCGGTGAGGGAGACTTGGCCGCGACGGCCGTCCACCGGCAGGAAGGGTGAACTCAGCGTGTCGCCGGTGTCGCCCGTGCGCCATCCGTCCTCCAGCCGCAGGCCGATGCTGAGCGCCACCTGCTCATAGGGTTTGGCGAAGAAGGGCCAACGGCGCCCCAGCCAGGTCGAGAGGTGGGAGCTGTTCACCTCCACCACCCGGTCGTCGACCAGGACGAGACCGTATCCCGTGTTCCATCCCGCCGCCAGGCCCAGGGTCCAGTCCAGCTGCCGGTTCTCCCAGCCCACCTGGGCCACGGGCAGGTCATCGCCCAGCACGCCGCCCGTCACGGTCACCATGTTCTTCATCAGGGGGTCGGCCAGGGCCGCCACACCCATGCCGCCGCCCGGCAGGGGCAGCAGTAGCGCGGCCAGGGGCTTCAGCGCCCATGGGTTGTAGCGCCGATCGGCCAGGATCACCGTCCGCTCCCCGCGCCGCCAGTCGGGGACGCGGATCTCCGGCATCTGGTGGCGCCAGGACGTGTACCGCGCGTGCAGCGGCAGCTCCGCCGGCACCGCCTGCCGGGCCGGATCCACCAGCAGGGGGCGGCTGACGCGGGCCGAATCCAGGGCGAGGGTCAGCAAGCAAACCTGGTCCGCGTGCCCCACGGCGCCCAGGCTGCGCAGGCCCTCTCCGCTGTCACTGACGCGCCGCAGGCCGCCGTGCAGATCCCGGACTGCGAGGTTGGCCCGGAAGTCCGCGAAGACCGTGATCGCCAGCAGGCTGTCGGAGATCCAGACGGGATCGCGTTCGTCCTCGAAATGCGGTTCCAGGTGGGTGGCCCCGCCCCTGGCCCGGTCCAGCAGCGTGATGCGTCGGCACGACTCCGGATCGTCGGTGGCCAGGGCCAACCGGCGGCCGTCGGGGGAGAAATCCGGCCGCATCATCTCCCAGCCCGGTCCGGGATCCCACAGGACCCGCGTCTCGCCATCCTCCTCCAGCATGAGGCGATGGCGGTCCCCTGAAGTGGCCAGCCAGGCCAGGGCGCCGTCGGTGGCCAGGGCCGGGTCCTGCGCCCGCGCGCCGCTCGTCAGCCGCTCCTCGCGGCCCGTGGCCAGATCCAGTGCCCAGAGGTCGGGGATCCAGGAACCGTGCCGGTTTTGCAGGCTGCGGGCGAACACGACCCGCCCTCCGTCCGGTGACAGGGCCGCCCGGTCCAGCAAGCGGCCCTGGGCCAGCCTTTCCGCCCGGCCCATGGAGTCGCAGGAGATCCGGTAGAGAGCCCGATCCCGGCGGGAGAGGCTGTCCCGTCCCACCGCGACCCAGGCGCTGGAGTCGGGCAGGAGGGCCATCCAGTCCACGCGGGCCAGGGGCGTCTCCACCCGCCGGCCGATTTCGTCCAGGGCCTCGCCCAGGGCCAGCTCCGTGTGGTAGAGGGCGAAGACCAGGCGCGACCACTCCTCCTCGAAGGCGCTGAGCGACTGGCCGGTGACCTCCTTGAAGGCCCGCCGGAAAGAGTGGGTGCGCAACCGGGGATGCCGCCAGCGCGTGATCTTCACCAGCGTGCTGTCCCCGTCCCGCCAGGCCAGGTAGAGCACTTTGGCGTAGCCGGCGTCGTGCGCTTCGCTCTCCTTGAGGCGCCTGTCCAAGGTGGCCCGGCGCAGCGCCTCGTCCGAGCGCAGCAGGTTCCAGTGCTCGGTGTAGTACTCGGCCAGTCCCTCCATCCACCAGGCCGGCGTGCCGGAGAGACCGAGGCCCGCCGCGCCCCGCCAGTCGCGCAGGGCCTCGAAGGCCACCGTGTGCTGGAATTCGTGGGCGATGACCTGGTGCAGCCACTCCCGCCGCTGGGAGAAGTGCTTGATGTAGTCGTTCTGGTGCACCCAGATGGCGATGCGGTCACGGAAGGCGAAGCCGTTGACCACGGCGTCGACGTCGGTGATGGCCAGCTCCGTCCGGCCACGCGGTTCCACGCCCAGTTGGCGGGTGATGGGGCCATAGACCTGCTCGGCGATGTCGGCGCAATCCCGCGCCGTCTGCTCCAGGCCCTGGTGGTAGTGGATGCGGAAATGCTCGGTGCTGAGGCTGCGCCAAGCCAGCTCCGCGTGGTTGGCGCCGGTCATCAAGTGGAACATGGCGCCGCCGGCATGGGGCAGCAGCAGGATCAGGATGAAGGGAAGCAATCCCCAGGCCGCTTTGTTCATGAGCTGAAGTCCCTGGCTGATATGGACCGGTGGCGGCCGCCCCCGCGGATGGCCGGCGCGGCCACCAGACCGCGGGCCGCGGGCGCAGGTTCCACGCGTCAAGATTCCTGGACGGAAGGTGGCGATCGGGTCAGCCGAATCCACCTGCCACCCGGGATGCGCTCGGCCCATCATTGACCGGCCGGGGTGCAGGCGCTTCCCTACCTTCCGCCATCCTTGCCGGAAGGACTTCTCATGCGTCTGATCGCCCTGGGCCACATCGTGCTGGACCACCTGCTGCTGGTGGACCACTATCCCGCCATGGACAGCAAAGTGACCGCCCGCCGCGGCCGCACCTGCACCGGGGGGCCGGCGGCGCGGGCGGCCATCACGGCGGCGGCGCTGGGGGCCGAGGTTCACTTCGCCGGCTGTGTGGGTGACGACGAGGCGGGCCAGCGCATCCGCCGGGACTTCGAAGCGGCGGGTGTGGATCTGGATGGTCTTCAGGTCTGCGCCGGACAGGCCACGCCGCGCGCCTCGATCTGGGTGGAGGCGCGCCACGGCAAGCGCACGGTCGTGCTGGACCGGGGCGGCCTGCCCGACTATCCGGCCACCCTGCTGGAGCGTCTGCCCTGGGGGGAGGGCTGCCTGCTCCTGGACGGCAAGGAACCCATCGCGCGGGAGGCCGCCCGCCGCGCCCGCGCCGGCGGCATGACCGTGCTGCTGGATCTGGGCGGCCCGCGGGAGGAGATTGCGCCGCTGGTGGCGGCGGCGGACGTGGTGGCCGTCTCCAAGGCCTTTGTCATGAGCAGGCACCCGGGGCTGGACCTGCTGAAGGCCGCCGCCCAATTGGCCGAGGCCGGGCCGCGTCTGGCCATCATCACCATGGGGGCGGGCGGGGCCATCGTGTGCGAGCGGGGCGGCGAGCCCGGCTGGGTGCCTGCCTGGTCTCCGGGAACCGTGGTGGACACCACCGGCGCCGGTGACGCCTATCACGGCACCCTGGCCTGGGCCTTGCTGAAGCGCTACCCCTTGCGCCAGGCCCTGGCCTGCGCCGCGGTGGCGGGCGGCCTGGCCTGCCGGGATCTGGGCGGGGAAATCAGCGGGCTGGACGCGGAGCTTCTCCTGCGGGAAGCGGAGGCTGTGGCGGAGCAGTTCGGGGGATAGATCCTGTCCCGGGTCCGCCTTTCCTACATTCTGCCATCCCACGCACCATCCACGCGCACGGCGGCCCATTGGCGGCGGGCGGGAGCGCGGCAGACCATGGAAAGTGACGCACGATGCCAGAGGCCCGTCCCAAACCCATCAAGATCCCGGAGCGACTGCCCGCCATTCCCCTGCGCGATGTGGTGCTCTTCCCCTACATGATCTTCCCGCTCCTCATCGGGCGGGAGACCTCGGTCAAGGCGGTGGAGGCGGCCATGGTGCGGGACCGTCTCCTCTTCGTGGTGGCGCAGCGCAACGCCCAGGACGAGGAGCCCCGCCGCGACGGCCTTTACCCGGTGGGCACCATGGTGAAGATCCTCCAGGTGCTGAAAATGCCCAACGGCGTGCTGCGCGTCCTGGTCGAGGGCGTCACCCGCGCCCGCATCAGCCGCTACACCCAGGCCAAGGGCGTGCGTTTCGTCGAGATCAAGGCCCTGGCCGGCGAGGAGAAGGCGGACACGCCGCAGTTGCAGGCTCTCTCTCGCGTGGCGGCCACCCTCTTCCGGCGCTATGTGAATCTCAACCCCAATCTCCCCGATGAGATCCTGGCCAGCATCGAGCAATTGCCCAACATCAGCCTGCTGATCGACTTCATCGCCGCCCACATCGTCCACGGCGTGGACAAGAAGCAGCCCATCCTCGAGGCGGAAGAGCTGGTGGACCGGCTGGAGTACATCACGGCGCTGCTGGAGAGTGAGAACAGCATCCTCGAGCTGGAGCGCACCATCGAGGGCCAGGTGCGCGACAAGATCAGCAAGCACCAGCGTGCCTACTACCTGCAGGAACAGCTTCGTGTCATCCGCGAGGAGCTGGGGGAGCAGTCCGACGACGAGGACGGCGTGGTGGGCCGCTACAAGGAGCAGCTGGGGAAGACGGAGCTGCCGGCCGAGGCAAGGCAGCGGGTGGAGGAGGAGCTGGACAAGCTCCGCCAGATGCCGTCCATGAGTCCGGAGGCCCATGTCATCCGCACCTACCTGGACTGGATCTTCGCCCTGCCCTGGACCGGGCGCACGGCGGACAACCTGGACATCGCCAACGCCGAGCGCACCTTGAACGAGGACCACTACGGCCTGGACAAACCCAAGGAGCGCATCCTGGAACACCTGGCCGTGCTGCGGCTGGTGAAGAAGATGCGCGGGCAGATCATCTGTTTCGTGGGACCGCCCGGCGTGGGCAAGACCAGCCTGGGCCGCAGCATCGCCAACGCCCTCAAGCGCAACTTCGTCCGCATGTCCCTGGGTGGCGTGCGGGACGAGGCGGAGATCCGCGGCCACCGGCGGACTTACATCGGCGCCATGCCCGGCCGGCTGATCCAGGGCATGAAGAAGGCGGGCAGCCACAACCCGGTCATCCTCCTCGACGAGATCGACAAGATGTCCATGGACTTCCGCGGCGATCCCTCGGCCGCGCTGCTGGAGGTGCTGGATCCGGAGCAGAACAACAGCTTCAACGACCACTACCTGGACCTGGACTTCGATCTGAGCGAGGTGATGTTCATCACCACGGCCAATGTGGCGGCGGACATTCCTCCCGCCCTGCGCGACCGCATGGAGATCATCAATCTGCCCGGCTACCTGCTGCATGAGAAACAGCGCATCGCCACCGACTTCCTGGTGCCGCGCCAGGTGGCCCTGCACGGCTTGGATCCGGCCCTGGTCCGCTTCGAGCAGACCGCGCTGGAGGCCCTCATCATGCAGTACACGCAGGAGGCGGGGGTGCGTACCCTGGAGCGCCGCATCGCCAAGATCTGCCGGCGCGTGGCGCGCGAACAGGTGAGCCGGGCCGACGCCGCCGGTCGCAAGCGTGTCCGGCGGCCGCCGACGGTGGTGGTGGACGAGGCTTCGCTGACGGGTTATCTGGGTCTGCCCAACATCATCGAGAAGCGGGCTCCGCAGGAGGCGATGCTGGGGCGCGCCGTCGGCCTGGCCTGGACGCCCGTGGGCGGCGATCTGCTGCAGATCGAGGTGGGGATCTATCCGGGGCGTGGCCGCCTGACCATGACCGGCAAGCTGGGCGACGTGATGAAGGAAAGCGCCATGGCGGCACTGACCTGGCTGCGCACGCACGCCGACGAGCTGGGCATCCGGCCGGGGTTTTTCGACAAGCAGGATCTCCATGTGCACATCCCGGAGGGCGCCATCGCCAAGGACGGGCCCTCGGCCGGCATCACCCTGGTGACGGCCATGGCCAGCGCGGCCACGGGTCGCCTGGTGCGGCCCGACACGGCGATGACGGGGGAGGTGACCCTGCATGGCGAGGTGCTGCCCATCGGCGGGCTGAATGAGAAGGCGATGGCGGCCCTGCGGGCCGGAATCGCCCGGGTGCTGATCCCGGCCGACAATGAACGGGACCTGGTGGACATGCACGCTGCCATCCGCGACAAGCTGGACTTCGTGCCGGTGCGGCGGATGGAGGAGGTGCTGAAGCTCATCCTGTTGCCGAAGGGGCGGCGGCGCTTTCGGGGCATCGCCCCGAAAGCATGACATGTTGCTCTTGATCGACAACCACGACTCCTTCACGCACAACCTGGCGCATCTGCTGGCGCTGGCCTGGAAGGAGCCGGTGGTGGCGCGCGTGGACAAGGTGGATCCCGGCGCGCTTCCGGGGCATCGCCCCGAAGCCCTCATCCTGTCCCCAGGTCCCGGCCGACCCCGGCAATGCCGCGGGCTATGGGAGATTCTGGCGGCCTGCGCCGGGCAGATGCCCATTCTGGGCATCTGCCTGGGTCATCAAGCCATCGGCGAGTGGCTGGGCATGAAGCTGGTCCGCGCCCCCCGCCCCGTGCATGGCCATGCCGTGCCGCTGCGGCATTCGGGCCTGGGCTTGTTCGCCGGTTGTCCGCCGGACTTGTCCGTGGCCCGTTACCACAGCCTGGTGCTGTCAGGTTGCGGGGCGATGCCCCTTCCGGCCGTGGCCGGTCCCGGCCTGCTGGTGGATGCCGTGTGCCAACCCGGACTCCTGATGTCCCTGCGCCATGAGCAGATGGGACTGTGGGGCCTGCAGTTTCATCCAGAGTCCTTCTTGAGTGACGCCGGACCGCTCATGATCCGCAACTTTCGCCGCCACGCGGCCTCCTTTCGCCCCATCGGGGCGAAAGCCATCCCCTCAGGTTCGTCTTGCGGCAGGGGGCCGAATCTGCCTCATTGAGTCCGTCCCGAGTTCTCCTGCCTGGTCTCTGGCCGGGCGAGGTGCCGACGAGCACACGACGACCGCGAGCAGATTGGCATGTTCAGCCCGGTTCAAGGTGGAAAGGTCCCATGAGCGACACGACGATGACGGATCAGATCGCCCAG
Source organism: bacterium (assembly GCA_030685015.1). Classification (NCBI taxonomy): domain Bacteria; species bacterium. The sequence continues at coordinate 90,384 of JAUXWS010000059.1, read as the reverse complement.
ATCCTGGAAGAGAAGATCGCACCCGCACTGGCCATGGACGGTGGCTTCTGCGAGCTGGTCGAAATCCGCGACAAGGTGGTCTTCCTGCGCCTGGGCGGCGCCTGCTCAGGCTGCCCCTCCTCCACGGTCACGCTCAAGGCGGGGATCGAGCGCATCCTGCGCCAGGAGGTTGACCCGGAGATCATTGTGGAGCAGGCCTGGTAGGCGCCCGGCGGCAACCGATCCACACATTGGCGGCGATCCACGCGAGAAGGGACGATTCACCCTTCCGCCGCATGCGGTATTCAACGGCACCTGATCATGGCTCCAGGTGCGTTGTCGAGGAGGAACTTCCCATGGCCAAGCGGCGCGCTTCTGCATTGTGCCTCCTGCTGCTCCTGGCGGGACTTGCCCACGCAAGCTTCAGCCCCTTCCGGGTGGAGACGCGAGATTTCCCGCCCCCCGTGCAGCGGGATGCCAGCCGGACGGACACGACACTTTACGAGGTGAACTTCATCACCGGCTTTGACGGTTGGACCAGCCAGGACTTGACCGACCAGGGCAGCACCTGGCACATGAGCAGCTTCAACAGTTTCGATGGCTCCTGGAACTGGTGGTCCGCCAGCGTCGACGTGGGCGGCTACCTGGACCACACCCTGCTCTTCCTGGAGCTGCCGCCCCTCAATTTGAGCGCCACCACCAGCCCGCAGCTTACCTTCAACCTCTTCTGGGCGCTGGAGAGCCCGGCCGGTGCCCCCGCCCCCTACGATGGGTGGGATGCCTGCCACGTGGAAGTGAAGATGGGCGCCGGACCCTGGCAGCTGCTCACGCCCTCGACGCCGGCCTACACGGTAAGCAACGCCTTCGCCTTCGGGGAAATCTTCGGCCATGGCATCCGGGCGGGCTGGGCCGGGCTGGGCAACACCTGGCGCAATGCCGTCTGCGACCTGACGCCCTATCGTTCCACCGCCACCCGCATCCGTTTCGCCTTCGCCAGCGACGACTACACATCCTTTCCGGATGACGATGCCCTGACCGGCATGCAGCTGGACAACATCCAGGTGGCGGACGGAGCCCTCATCCTGCTGCAGAACAATGCCGACGGCGTGGACACCCCCGGACCCACCCTTCATTACTCCGGCGTGCCGGCGGCGGGCGACCACTGGGCCGTCTCCACCACCTTCCACAGCAGTCCCTTCAGCGTGCATTGTCAAGTGGCCAACCAGGCAGTGCCCATCAGCAACGTGATCTACAGCCCCCCCATCTTCCTGCCGGCCAACTACACCATGCTCATCGACTTCTGGACCAAGGTCGACCTGCTGGACTACGATGGCGACGGCGACAGCAGCCTGGACGACTACTTCCTGCTGGAGTACAGCCTGGATGGTTTCGTCTGGCGCTCCCTTTTCTATGACTACTACGACACGGAAACGGGCAGCGGGCAGTGGTACCACTTCATGGATGGGGGCGGCCACGGACGCTCCACCAACGTGAGCTTCCTGGGCGGCAATCTCGTCTTCTTCCGCTTCCGGGTCCAGACGGACAACAACCACGACGGCGGCACCGGAACCGGCTTCTTCGTGGACGATTTCCGCGTGGTGGGATCTCCCCTGTTGCCCAATGACGTGGGTGTGACGGAGTTCCGCCTGCCGTACCCGCGGACCCTGGGGCGGCCCATTCCCGGCACCGCCACCTTCCAGAACTTCGGTCTCAACCAGGCGCAGGATGTCCAGTGGTCCCTCTACATGGACAACCTGCCGACAGCCCTGGGCGGCACCTTCAGCCTGGAACAGCACCAGCACGTGGACGTCGCCTTCTCGCTGACCCCGGACGCCACCAGCCTGCACTTTCCACAGATCCGCCTGATGACGCCGGACGGCTACGCCCCCAACGATCGCCTCAATCTGCCCAGTTACATCGTGCGGCCGACCGGCGTCCTGGAACTGGCCAACGATTACGGCTGGGATGTCACCAATCCTGAATTCCTCCACACCACCGGTTCTGGTGACGCCCTGGGCCTGGGCTACGCCCAGCGCTTCCAGCCACCCCAGATGGGCCCCAGCATGGGCTACGCCCTCGACAGCCTGCGCCTTCGCTTCGCCAGCTTCAACATCCCCCCCGAGGATGCCAGTGCCTGGCGCCTGAAGGTTTGGAGCGGCCTGCCCGTCAATGGGACGCTCCTCCATCAATCCGACCACAACTATGCGCCGAGCTACGCCGGCGGCGATGCCAGCGAGGACTGGATCGGCGTCAGCGTGGCCGGCCTGTTGGAGCCCTTCACCCAGCCTTTCTGGATCGAAGTCCTGCCCCTGGAACTGAAATCCTTCCAGACGCCGGGTGATCCTCGACCTGTGCCCAACCTGACACTGGTGCCCCGCACCTGGGAGGAGGTGTCCAGCTACCGGGTTGTGAACAACGCCCTGATTCCCCTCAATAATTTCCAGTTCAATTTCCATTGTTTCGGCCACGAGGAGCTGATCGATTCCCTGCCGGATGGCGGCGCGCGTCCGGCGACGGCCCGCCTCGCCGGCGCCTGGCCCAACCCCTTCAATCCAATGACGACCATCAGCTACCAGTTGGATCGACCCGGCCGGGCCAGCCTGTCCGTGTTCGATCTCCAGGGCCGTCTGGTTGCGCGTTTGATGGATGGTCCGGTCGCAGCGGGCGAGCATCGGGTCGTGTTCAACGGCGCGGCCATGGCAAGCGGACATTACTTGGTGGAGCTGGCGGTGGACGGCGCCCGCATCGGAGCCGAAAAGGTATTGCTGGTCAAGTAGTTCGTCATAGTCACTTCAGAAGAAGAGGGTCCTTTGGGACCCTCTTCCCATGTCTTCCGAGCACAATTCAAGGTTGACACTGGTTCAGATCCTTACCACCCACACCGATACAGTCGACGAAGGACGAAGGGTTCGAATCATCGCAAGCAGAAGGCCGACATGGATCATGTCTACTCCATTCCGGGCAAGTTGACGGTGCGCTATGATCCGTCGAGCAGGGCCATCATCGACACCTGGACCAACTATGGCGTGACCTTGGCGGAGTTCCGGGCGGCCGTGTTGGAGAAGGGCTTGTCCCACGCCCGGGCCAAGGGGGGAAAGGCCTGGATTGTCGACAGCAGCGCGGCGCGGGGGTCTTTCAGCCAAGAGATCCAGGATTGCATCGACCGTGAGGTCTTTCCCGCCTTTGCCCATGAAGGCATCAAGCACTTCATCAGCATCACCTCCCATAGCGCCGTGACGCGCATGTCGATCCTGACCTACCAATCCAAGGTGGGTCCCCACGGCATCATCCTGGTGGAAGCATCCTCGGAGGAGGACGCGGTGGCCTGGTTGCTGAAGAACGCCTGAACCATCCCCGCGGAGTTGTCCACCACTTATCCACCAAGTGGGCGACTATCGTCGCGCGGTGCACGTATCCTTGCCGGACAAGACAAAGGCGGACCATGTCCGCCTTGTCAGAAAGATTTCTGTTGGTTCCTACTTGACCAGGGTCAAGCGACGCACGACCCGGTGCGGACCCGCCTCCATCTTCAACAAATAGACACCGCTGGCCAGGCGCGAGCCGTCCACCAGCAAGTGGTGTTCCCCAGCCGGCTGCCGGCCGCTGAACACCAATCCCACCATCTGTCCGGCCACGTTGAAGAGGCGGGCCTCCACCAACAACGGTTCTGGCAATTGATAGCGGATGGTCGCCGTCGGGTTGAAGGGATTGGGCCAGGCCGCGTCCACACTGAAGGCCCGGGCCTGCTCCCGCCCCTTCTCCAGTTCCGTGTCCGCCACCATCAGAGTCACGGGGATGCTGAGGGAGGCCTGTTCCGGATCGTTGCACTGGAAGAGCACGGTGGCCACGTATTGGCCGCTGGGCAGGAGCAGCCCCTGCACATCGTTGCGGACCCTCAGGCGCAATTCGCCCTCGGCGCCCGGCGACACCATGCCTGCCACGTCCTCCAGCTCCAGCCAGAAGGGCGGCAGGATCTGGATGCTGATCCCGTCGCGGGTGATCTGCATGTGGCGGATGACGAAGCCCGTGGCCTGGTCCCACTGCACGCCGATGCTGCCGGAGTCGCTGTCCGGGTCGTCGGCCGCCATGTCGCCGTAGTTGCAGGTGATGCGCCCGTTGGCCTCCAGCACGACCTGGAAGGTGAAGGGTCCGCCGTAGGAGGCCTGGTTGAAGTGGGGGGCCTCCTGCCAGGTGACCACCAGGCTGTCCTGATCGTTGGTCCACCAGCGGATGAAGCCCTCATGCTCCGCGTTGTTGAGCAGATCGTCCCACCAGACGAGCAGGCTGCGATCGGGGGCGTCGGCATGGGGAATGCCGGCCAGGTTGTTCTGCCAGTACTGGCCGTCCGGCTCCTGGAATGAGACAAAGCCGTTGGCCGCCACCCAAAGCCGCGTTTGCGGAACACCATAAAAGGGGAAGGCGAAGGGCAGGTCGATGGGATCGCTGAAACCGTCGTCCGCCGTGTCGGGGCCGCCATTCAGGTTGAGCACGATCTCGTTGCCGGCCTCCCACATGTCCACCCATCCCGCCGGCGGACCGATGGCCTCGCCCGAGTCCCGCCAGGTGTAGCCGAAGGAGTCGGGCCCTCCCGCGTCGCGGCCGGCGGGCGCCTGCATGCCCTGGGGCGGCCAGGCCTCCGGCGGGAAGATGCGCGCTTGCCAGAGGAGCGGGGCTTGTCCGGTGTTGCCCAGGGTGATTTGGCCCGTGGTCGCTTCCACCTCCGAGCCGGACAGGTTGAAGGTCAGTTCCGTGTCGCTGATGTCCAGGTGGGCCGGTTCCACCGTGAGACCGATGGAGGTTGTGATGCGCACGGCCTTCCCGGCCGCGAAGGGTGAGGCGGTGGCCGGCCGCTGCCGGTAATTGAGCAGGGTCAGACCGACGGTGGCATCCTGGTTCTTCAGGCCGATGGTGCAGTAGGGGAAGTCCTGGCTGTTGCTCTGGTTGTCGCTGAAGGTGTGGTACTGGAAGACGACCTCGCCGTCGCCGGTGGGTGTGGGGTGCAGGGCGGGGTCAAAGAGCAGCAGTTGGAACGTGTTGATGATGTTGTTGGAATTGGTGCGCACGCGATACCACTCCACCACGAAGATCCCTTCCGCCGCCAGGTGCTGGACGCAAACCTGCGCATCGCCCGTCAGCTTGAAATCATCCCACATGGGCGCCAGCATGGGTTCCGGCCCCATGCCGCAGGGCAGGAAGTGGTTGCGGAAATCAGTCTGCAAATGGGCCAGGGGGCCGAACGCGACGAAGCCGTTGGAGCAGACCGCCATGCTGGAATAGCTCTGGCCATAGAGGGTGAAGGGGAAAGGCAGCTCCACGCGGCGGCTGTCGTCGCCCTCGTCGCTGTAGTCGTGCAGATTGACCACGCTGCCCGTGCCTCCACCGTTGGGGGCGATCTCGATCCAGTTGTAGACGGGAGCCTGCAGCCACTGGCTGTCCGTGCTCTCGAAGGCGTAGTAGCCCCAGCCGTCGGGGCCGGTGGGATCCCCCGCCTGCTGGTTGCCCAGCACGATGGGGGCGCGCAGCTCCCCCAAGGCTCCACTTCCCTCGTCCTGCCAGGTCACGATCAACGGGCTGGAGTAGCCGGGCACGAGACTGACTGAAGCTGTGATATCCAGGGTGAGCATGACTTGCTCATCCACGCGCAGGCTGTCCAGTTCGACCAAGGGCGGGTCCACGGATAGACCGCTGCCGGCCGCGAAGGAGAAGTTGAAGCCTACCTGGCCGGCGGGCCGGCTGCCCTTGTTGGAAAGGTGGAGGGTCAGCGGGACCGTCTGGCCTGGATACAGGCCGCCGGCAGGGAAGCTTGCGCCGGCGATCTCCGGCACCGGCGTGCTCAGGGGCAGGGTGGCGCGCGCCAGATAGCTTGCTGTTCCGCTCTCCAGGCGCAGGTTCAAGCGCACGGCCAATCCCTCTGTCCAGTTGGCGGCCGCACGCAATTGGATCAAACCGGTGGCCTGGACCGTGCCCTGGGCGGGCAGTGCGGGCACGGCGCCACTGGACGCCAGCAGCTGTGCCGCGCCGGCGTCGGCCAGCTCCGCCGAGAGGGAGAGGCCAGGCAGATCCTGGCTGGGGGAGGGGTTGTGGAAGCTCAGGTGCAGGGTGGCCACCTCCCCGGGCGTCCACTGGCCATCGCCATCCTCATCCTGGACAATGGCCTGCGCCAGGACCGGCATCGCCACCTGGTCGTCCAGATCGATGCTGGCGCGGGCGGGGACACAGAAGGCCTTGCTGGCCGTGATGGACAGCTCGCCGGGCACCAGGGCCGGCAGTTCGAGCACGACCCGGCCATCGGCATCGGTCAGGCCCAGGGCGCGGGCATCCACGCTCCGCCAGGCGCACACCGCCGCTCCGTCCACCGGTTGGCCGTCCCCGTCCTGCACGCGCAGCTCCAGGGCCTGGGCCCCGCTGCCCAACAGGGTCGGGGCGTGGTCGAAGGAGAGCACGGCGGGCACGCCGCACCATTGCTCCATCCCGGGATCGCCCATCAAGTTGGCCCAGTACGAGAAGCTGTTGATGTTGGAGTCCCCGGGCGGCAGGGTGTTGACCAGCTCCAGCTTGCCCCGGAACATGTTGGTTCCCACCTGGGGAATCCCGAAGTCCAGCAGGGCGCTCCAGGTGCCGCCACAGACCAGGTTGTTGTAGGCCGTGTGGGTGCCCAGCGTGCAGAAGCCCATGGCGGCCACGGCGGCCCCCGGCTGCGTGGCGTTGCCGCCGCGCAGGAAGGCCTCCGTGTAGGCAAGGCCGGTGGAGAAGTCCCCCGATCCGCAGGTGAAGACGTTGGCCACGGGCGTGTTGGAATTGGTCATGTTGAGGAGTGTGTTCGTGCTGAGGTTCTCCATCCCCACCCAGCCGCGGTAGGTGTAGTGGCTGACGCCCTGGTTGAACCAGTTGGCCACCCAGGTGGGGCTGTTGGCGCAGAAGGCCGTGTCCACCTGCATGTAGCCACGCTCCTGCATCAGCTGGAAGCCGAAGTCCCGCGCCATCTGGCTCATGGACTCGCCACAATGGCCGGAGCCCGTCAGCCAGCCGGCCCGCCTCAGCCAGTTGGTGCTGGCCAGATTGGGGCTTTGCTCATAGGTCAGGATCTTGTTGAAGACAGTGGCCATCTGGGTGGCGTTCTCCACGGAGACGCGCCCGACCACCACATCGGCCAGGATGTCGTTGCCGGAGATGGTGGCGTAGTAGTGGTCGTACTGGCTGCCGTGGGTGGGCAGGGCGTAGCTGCCGCCCGTGTCGCCGATGAGAGCCACGTAATGCGGCGGCGTGGGGCTGTTCTGGTACAGGTCGATGATGGCGTTGCGGATGCCTGTCGTCGTCCAGCTGGTGATCTCGGCCTCGCCCAAGATGGTCACGTGATGGCCCTTCTGGCGCTTCCAGGCCACCCAGCTCTGGAAATGCGGCTGGCTTTGCGCGGCGGCCTTGGCGATGACCAGGTAGTTCAAGGGCAGTTGCGGCGCATGCCAGGAGATGTCGGCCAGCGCTCCCTGGCCGCCCGACTCCGGGACGGAGGGATCGATCAGACGCCCGCCCAACATTTGTCGCAGGAACTGGTCTTCACCCTTGCGCCAGGAGTAGACCAGGCCTTCGCCGTCCTCGGACAGGCCCTCCTCCTCGGTCGGCCGCAGGGGAACATTGACGCTGCTTTGCCCGCTGAAGGTGAGGCGCAGGGTGAGAGACTCCAGGTGCTGCAGCTCCCGCGTCACCGGGTTCCAACGCACCGGCGCCACCGAGACCGTGACCAGCCGCGTCTCCCGCAGCAGCATGGGCTCGGAGAGATTGAGCCAGCTCTGGGGCCAGAGGCGCGCCTCGTGGAAGACCTGTTCGTCGCGGATCCAGGGCAGGGGCAGGTCCGCCTCGGTGTGCAGGCGTTCCTGCAAAGGGGCGACACTATGCCAACCCAGGCTGCTCCACTGCGCCGCCACCACCTCCAGCTGCACATTCTTGGTGGCGGGAATGCGCACATGACGGTTGGCCAGGGGCAGGTCCGGACAACCCGCCATGCCCAGCAGTCCCTCGCCCGGCATGCGGACGCTGAAGCCGCCCTCGGATGGGCTTAACACGGGCGCCGGGAACTCCAGCACCAGTTGCAGGCCTGCGTCGGCCGGCAGGGGCGTGGTTTGGCCGGAGGACGGGAAGGGGCTGGCCAGGGTCGGCAGTACCCACAGCAGCAAAGCAATGGCACGATGCATGGTTCGCCTTTCTGTCGTTTGGCCCTTGGTGTTCAGCAATCTTCGTGCCATGCCCAGGAAGGCGCTCTGCTTGATCAGCATGGACCTCGCATCATTCATTTGTTCGCGGCTGACATGCCCGCTTAACAAAGTGATGGGTGGATGTGTCAGGCGCCGTCAAAGGATGCCGGGACGGGCCGCCAAAATCGCCGGCGTTTCGTGGATAACTGGTGGATAAGCGGCAGGCGACCCGCCCGGGGCCACCCGCCTTTCAAGGATTGATCGTGCCGCGGGTTGCCGCTATCGGAGTGCGATCACCCGCAGCAGGCGCAGCGGTTGGGCCGGGTTGATGTTCACCTGCAGGTTGGTGTCCGGGGTGGTGGCCAGGGTCGTGAAGGCGCCGCCCAGGACATCAGCCGCCTCGACGCGGTAGGCCAGGGCTTCCTCGACCACCGTCCAGGTGAGGATGATCTGCCCGCCATCGTAGGCGATGGACAGAGCGGGTGGCACCAGTGCCGCTGGGTGGTTGTCCGTTCCAGGCGTGCCGCAGGGCTCGGCCGAAGCCGCCCAGTTCTCGCCCAGACTGTTGTCCAGGGCAGGATCGATGAGGCTGAGGGAGGGGCCGCTTCCAACGGGCGGGCCGGGCCAGGGCGCCGACACGCCGTAAGTCACGGCATCCACCAGGACCAGGTTCACATCGAAGAGGCGCACGGCGTCGCCACCGCTGCCCAGGCCGAAGGAGACATTGCCCACCACATTGGCGATGCCATGGTTGGACATGACCTGCGCCGCGTCCTGGGCCACCACCAGGTAGCCCCCGGCTGAAATCGTCGTCCCGCCGGGGATGGTGAAGATGTGATCGTCCTGATCGTCCTTCACGGTCCAGAAGCTGAGATCCAAGGGGGTGCCAGTGGTGTTGTGCAATTCGAACCAGTCCAGCCCGCCGTAACAGGCGTCCGTGTACTGGATCTCGTTGATGACGATATCGCTGTCGGTGGGATGGTGGTCGCTGATGAAGATGTGGTAGGCTTCCGGCCCCAACGGCGCAGGATGGACGGTGATCTGACCCGCCGTGTCTTCGGCCTCCACGATCACCTCCAGCAGGGTGCCCTCGGCGAAGGGGCCGATCTGGACGCTGTAGTGGCCACCGCCCTGATCCGCCAGGACGGCGGTCAGCTCCGGGCCGCCCGCCGTGTAGCGCAGAAGGGCCGTGGCAACCCCGGCGTCATCGGTGATGGACACGCTCACGGTGAGCGGGTCGGCGGTCCCGGGGGATTGCGGCAAGTGGCCCAGGTCCTGGACCTGGGGCGGCGTGTCGGCCGCGAAAACACTGTTCCGGGCGCCGGGCGTGCCATTGGCCACGGCGCTGGCTGCCCAGCTCTGGCAGAGCGAGTTGTCCAGCGCGTGATGGACCAGCTCCAGACTGGGGCCGTCCCCGTCGGGGGCGGTGGGCCAACAGCCGGCGTCGTCGTAGGGCACCTCATCCACCAGGTTCTGACCTGCGTCCGCCAGACGGAGTGTCTCGCCCCCATTGTCCAGGGCGCCGCTCGTCCACTGGACCACGCCGCTGATCCCGTACCAGGCTTCCAGGGAGGCGGCGTTGACGCCCACCACCAGATAGCCTCCCGCCGGGATCTGGATGCCGGCGGCAAAGGTGTGGGCGATGCCCGCGGTGAACTGCCACCCGGACAGGTCGACCGGTTCCGGAGCCGTGTTGTACAACTCGATGAACTCGTAGGCGGTGTCCGCCCCCTGCGCGGCGGCCGGGTTGTAGTGGATCTCGTTGATCACAACGCTGGCCTGGGCGGACAGGGCGGTCAACAGGGAGGCAAGGGCGAGGCGGTGCAACATGGGAGTCCTCATCTATTTCTGCGTGTCGCTATCGGATGTAGAGCAACTTGATCGTGTCGCCAGCCCCGCCGGCCTCGAGCTGCAACCAGTAGCTGCCACTGGCCAGGCCGGGTGCGGGAGTCCATTGCCAGGACCCTTCACCGGCCGGCTGGCGGCCCAGGTCGGCGGCGGCCACCTCCCGCCCGAGCAGGCAAAGCACGCGCAGGCGCGGCGCGGCCGGAGCAGCCAGCCGGTAGCGCACGGTGGTTGCGGGGTTGAAGGGATTGGGCTGCGCGCCCAGCAGTTCGAGACCCGCCGAGCGAGGGGCCGGCAAGGCCACCGCCGTCGGCTGATTGGACGCGCCGGAGGCGAGGAACTCGTTGATCGCCAGCGTCTGACCCAGCAAGGCCCGGGTCAAGAGCAGTGGCAGCACAAGCATGACCAAGCGCATGTCTTCTCCTTTGGCATGTGGCATGTCACGGGGTTGGCCCTATTCAGCTGTATGCGATAGAGCCTGGACAGGGCATCGGAGACAAGCCAAGCCGAGTCACCGGCCACGGCCACACCCTCCAAACGCTCAAAGCCAAGCTTGTATTCCACCAGCCCTTCGCCTTCGCGGAGAAAACACAGGGCACGGGATTCGTCGCTGAGCACCCACAAGCCCTGCCGCCCCTCATCCCAGCAAAGCCCTGAATAGTCCCGGGCAAAGTCCAGGTCCACGCCCGAGACCTTTCCGGTGGCCGGGTCCAGGACGAGCAGGCGGCCTGGATTCTTCTCGATCGCAAGCAGGACGCGCCCCTGGCCGTCCACCATGCGCCCTCGCAAGCGGAGTTCGTCCCCCCCGCCGAGCCGAGCTGGTGGCCCTCCCGCACCACGCCGGACCGCCTGGTTGCGGCGCTCCTCCGCCACCCAGAAGTTCCCGCTGGCGGGATCGATGGCAATGCCCTCCAGGTCCTCGCCCCCGAAGGCCAGGCTTTGCACCAGACGGCCCTCCAGGTCCAGGCGGTGGATCAGCCCCGTCTCGCCGCTGACGATCCAATGGTGCCGTCCGTCGGGATCCAGGCACAAGCCGGATGGCTCCGGCACCGCGAGCGCGTGGACCGACACCAACTCCCAATCCCCCTGCGCCAGCGACTCCCCCCGCTCGTAACAGCCGCACAGGAAGGTCAGGGCCGACAGGGCCAGGATCCAGGCGACAACCTTGGCATGGCGGGCATTGGTCATGGGGCTCCTTGCCATCAAAGTTGGGCCGGGTTGGGGGCGCCCGGAGTGGGCGTCGTGAAGGAGGTCCAGGTCTCGGCGCCAGCAGGCTGTCGCCGGCGGGTTCAGCCGCCACTTGAGCGGTTCGGAAGCGCTGTCGTTGAGATAGAGGCCGTTGAGGCTGTCGGGGGCATCGCCGGTGTTGTGGAGCTCCACCCAGTCGTCGAACTCGCCGGGCTCGTCGCTGCAGCAAGCGTCGTTGGAGGCAAGGAACTCGTTGATCAGGAGCCGCGTCTGGCCGGGCGGCGGAACCTCCAGGTTGGCGGCTCCCGGCGTGGGGGTGGCGACGCTGCGCCAGGGGGCCCCGCCGTCGGGACTGCGCCCTTCGCTTACATCGGGGCTCTGCGGTCCGAAAGTGCACGGGTCGAGAAAGCGGCCCGCGGGGTCGGACAAGCCCACTACCTCCCCGCCCGCCGACAGCGCGAAGGGGGCATGGAAGGCGCCCTGCTCGGGCTGGTTGTCGCACCAGACCATGAATCCGCCCGGCGGCACCAGGGAGTGGCCCGCCTCCCGTTCGAGACCGCGGTGCGTCCAGCCCATGCGCAGGCGTCCCTCCACCTCCAGGCGGCCGTCGGGCCAGGAGATGCCGTACTGGGCGTGGACGGTGGCGGCCAGTGCCAACAGCGGCAGCAGGATGCGCAGAATGGACATCGGACTTTCATGACAGCGAAGGCGGCGGCTCCGTGTTGGCATCGCATGAGCATGGCCCGCGGCCATCGGCCGCCTTCCCGCGCCGCCCGACCTCACACTGTCTGGTGGCATTTTGCGTATTAGACAGGACACCCTAAGTTGCTGCCTGCTTTTTCATTGAGCCTTGACCGAAAGAGGGCCTGTTGATGTTCACGATGCGTGTCTGGATCCCGGGTGTCCTTGCGGCGGGACTGATGTTGTTTTCGACGGCGATGGCGGCCCGCCTGCACGGGCGGGTGGTGGACGCCGCCAATGGCGAGCCGCTCATCGGCGCCAACCTCAAGGTGCCGCCCCGCTCCGACCTGCCGGGACGGGCGCCCCTGCGCGGCGCCGCCACCAATCTGGACGGCTATTTCGTCATCTCCGGCCTGGAGCCGGGGGCCTGGACGGTGGAGGCCTCCTACCAGGGCTACCAACCAGCCCGGATCGTGTTCGAGGTGGAGGAGGGGGCCAGCCCCCTGCGCGAGATCCGCCTGACCCAGGCCACCCTCGCCCTGCGCGAGGTGGTGGTGACGGCGGAGCGGACGGAACAGGAACTGCAGCAGGAGCAAGTCTACGCCGGCAATGTCCGCCTGGACCGCCGCCAGATGGATCTGGCCCCCGTGCTCATCCAGCGCGACCTGCTGCGCAGCCTCTTCACCGTGCCCGGCGTGCTGCCCACCAACGATTTCTCCAGCGACCTCAATGTGCGCGGCTCCCGCGCCGACGAGAACCTCATCCTGCTGGACGGCGTGGAGGTCTACAACCCCAACCATCTGGGCGGTCTCTTCTCCTCCTTCATCCCCAGCGCCATCAAGCACACCGACCTGCTGCGCAGCTCCTGGCCCGCCCAGTACGGCGGGCGCCTGGGCGCGGTGTTGCAGGTCACCTCGCGGGAGGGCAACCGCGAGGAGCTGGATGGCGAGGTGAGCGTGGGCGTGCTGGCCACGTCGCTGCAGCTGAGCGCCCCCACCTGGCAGCTGGACAAGTCCTCCTGGCTGGTGGCCCTGCGGCGCACCTACGTGGACCTGGCCACCCGCGCCTTCGCCGAGGACGAGGTCCCCTACCACTTCACCGACGCGCAACTGCGCGCCAACTGGGACCTGGGGCCGCGGGACCGCCTGTCGGTCACCGGTTATTGGGGCGACGACGTCTTTAGCGCCGCCTCCCTGAAGTTCGTCTTCGGCAACCGGGCCGCCAATGTCAACTGGCGGCATGTCTGGAACAACAAGTGGTACTCCCGCGCCATCGTCGCCTTTTCGCGCTTCCGCACGGAGCTGGACTTCGGCGGCAAGGAGACCGTGCTGCAGACCAACCACATCAACGACTGGTCCACCCGCCTGCAGTTGGAGTACCATCACAATGACGCCCTGACCCTGGAGTCCGGCCTGGTGGTCAAGACGGTGGAGACCGAGTTCCAGGCCTGGGTCTTCAACAACCACAAGTGGGACATATCCAAGCACATGGCGGAAGTGGCCACCTATGTGCAGGCCAGCTGGAGGCCGCATCCGCTGCTCATCGTGGAGCCCGGCCTGCGTGGCGCCCTCTTCCAGGATGGACGCCTGGCCGAGGAGGACCGGCACCGCGTCACCCGGCTGGAGCCGCGCCTGGGGGCCAAGGCGCTCCTGAGCGAGCATGTGCGGCTGAAGGCGGCGTGGGGGCTCTACAACCAGGGCCTGCAGCAGTTCCGCCGGGATGGCAGCACCTTCAGCTTCATCTGGGTGGCCATGGACTCCACCTCGCGGCCCGCCCGCGCCGAGCACTGGACCGCCGGCGTCGAGGTGGACCTGGCCCAGGGAACGCTGCTTGAGCTGGAGGGCTACCACAAGCGCCTGAGGGGCGTGGCCGAGGCCCAGTCGGAGATGGAGGACCACGAGGCGGACGACCCTTCCACCAACAAGGACCTCTTCTACAGCGGCCGGGGCGAGGCCTTCGGCGCCGACCTCAGCCTGCGTCGCGCGGAGGGCCTGTGGACGGGCCAGGCCGGCTACAGCCTGTCCTGGGCCGTGCGCCAAGTGGACGAGCTGAACGAGGGCAAGCCCTTCTACGCCGCCTTCGACAAACGGCACAACCTGAACCTGCTGGTCAACCGCGCCTTCCCGCACGAGCAGGTCAAAGGCTGGCCCTTCCGCCGCGGCCTGCGCTTCTTCCGCTACAACGAAAGCGGCGTCAGCCTGGCCTGGCGCCTGGCTTCCGGGCCGCGTTACACGGAGCCGCTGAGCGCCACCTGGCTGGGTGACGACGGCCTCAACACGGAGGAGAGCGTCCTCCACACCTATGGCGGCTACAACGCCCAGGAGCTGGACGCCTACAGCCGGGTGGACCTCACCTGGACCTTCACCCACCGGCGCCCTGCCCGCAGCTTCGAGTGCCGCATGGGCGTCATGAACCTCTTCAACAGTCCCAACCAATGGGGCGTGGACTTCGACTACACGAAGAACCCCGGCGGTCCGCCGGAGAAGACCCTGCTGGAAGGCGTGAGCCGGCTGCCCAGCCTTGAACTGACCTGGAGGTTCTGATGCGTGCCGCGTGGATTCCCGCCCTGGCCCTGATTCTGCTGCTGGGCGCCTCCAGCTGCGATGAGCAACCGGAGAGCGACCCCGGCGCCGCGGATCTGGTCACCCTGGTGGCCCTGCTGGAGCCGGGGAGCGAGGGGCTGCAGGAGGTCCTGCTCTCGCAGCCCCTGCCCCTGGGTGTGCTCATCAACGACAGCACGGCCCATCTGCCCGGCGCCACCCTGCTCCTGCGCCGGGTGCCGGGCGGCGAGGAGATCCAGCTGGAGGAACAAGCCGCCCGGTGGCGCTACGCCTTCTCGCGGGCCGACTTCCCCTTGCAGCCGGGGGACAGCCTGCTCCTGGAGATGTCCGGCACCTGGGCGGGCCGCACCTTCCACGGATCCGCCGCCACGCGCATCGTGAGCGCGGAGGGCCTGGCCTTCTCCTTCAAGCCCAATGACCGCAGCCATGGCTTCGACGCCGACACGCTCATGGTCTACGACCCCTCCGCCGAGGACAACCTGGCCAACCCCAGCGCCTTCTACGTCGACTGGTGCCAGGATTGCGGCGACGGCTGCGACTACCGCTATCAGCTGGAATTCAACGCCGTGGTCCTGGACAGCGCCGCCGGGCGCTGGATCTCCACACCCAAGCCCAGGCTGCACTGGCTGCGCGACGACAAGGAGCTGGCCTGGCAGGTGGGCCCCTACCCCGACCTGCGCCTGCCCCCGGGCCGCCGCGTGGCGCCGCAGCCGGTGTCCTGGGGCTTCTTCGTCTTCGTGGATTCGGCGGACACCTACCGCCAGGCCAGCCAGCGCGACCGCCGCATGGGCTACTACGACATCACCCTGCGCCGCCTGAACGATCCGGCCTCGCGTTTCTTCTTCAGCACGCACTGGTGGATCCGTGAACGGGGCTACGACCCGGTGGACTTCAACCTGGTGGGCGAGCATTGCCAGGGCGTGGTGGGAAGCTGCGCACGCACCAACTTCCGGGTGGCCATCGTGGACGACACGCCGCGCTGAGCCCCAACACTGCTGGTGGACAGCCCTCGCCCGCTGTGCTGTCCGATTTCGCTCCCGACCGCGAGCGCCAACGGCTGGACGTGCTCTTCTCCATGGACTGCGCCAATCCCGAGCATCGGCGCATGATGGATCTGGAAGGCCTGAAGGCCTGGCGGCCCGGTCGCCTCTCCGGCTTCCAGGCGTTGGAGAAGTCCGCCCGCGCGCTGGACTTCTTCGCTCGGCGGGATGCCGGCGAGTCCGGCGGGATCACGCCTTGACCAACCCTGTCAGGAAGCCCATGAGACACCCCCTGCCCCTCCTTCCCGTGACCATGGTCGGCAGCTGGCCCCGCCGGCGGGAGTTGCTGCTGGCCCAGCGCCGCCTGCAGGCGGGGACCTGGATCCGGTGGACTTCCGCCAGGTAGCCCGCGCCGAGATCCGTCGCTGCGTCGAGCTGCAGGAGGAGGCCGGGGTGGACATCGTCACCGACGGAGAGCAGGCCCGCGACAACTTCTATTCCTTCGTGGCGGACCGTCTGGCGGGCGTCCGCCTCATGAGTCTGGCGGAGATGCTGGAGCATGTGGAGGATCGCGAGGGATTCGAGGAGTTGCTGGAACGGCTGGATGTGCCCGCCACGGCCATCCGCAATCCCATCTGTGTCGGGCGCGTGTCCCGGCGCGAGTCCCTGGCCGAGGAAGAGGCGATCTTCCTCAAGTCCGTCACGCGGCGGCCCGTCAAGGTGACCTTGCTCGGCGCTGTGCGCCCTGGGCGTGGAGATGATCCAGCTGGATGAGCCGGTGCTGACCGAGCTGGTCTTCACCCAGGGCAGGACCCGCACCTTCATGTGCGCCGCCCTGGCCGCCCGGCAGGATCCGGCGGAGGAACTGGACTTCGCCGTGGGCCTGATCAACCGCGTGACCGATCTCGTCCATGAGCTAAGCGCGGCGCGCAGCGCCCTGCACGTGTGCCGCGGCAACTGGAGCACGAGGGAGGAGACCCTGCTCGCCGGATCCTACCGGCCGCTGGCCCCTGTCTTCGAGCGCATCCGGGTCAGCCAGCTGGTCCTGGAGTACGCCACCCCGCGTGCCGACGACCTCATGCGCTTCGGCTCGAAGGAACTGGGGCTGGGCGTGGTCAATCCCCGCACGACGGCAGTGGAGCCGGTGGAGGAGATTGTCGAGCGGGTGCTGCAGGCGATGGAGCTCTACCCATCCGACAAGCTCTTCCTCAACCCCGACTGCGGCTTCGCCACTTTCAGCGAGCATCCCATGAACGCCGAGGAGACGGCCCTGGCCAAGGTGCGGGCCATGGTGGGAGCGGCGCGGTCGCTGCGCAGCTCAATCGGTTAGGTGCCGGCGGCGCAGGCCCAGCTTCTTCATCCGGCTCTGCAGGGTGGTGGGCTTCAGGCCCAGCACCTGCGCCGCGCCGCCGGGGCCGTAGACGCGGCCGCCGCAGCGCTCCAGGACGCGGACGATGTAGTCCCGCTCCCAGTTCTCCAGCGTGGGCAGGATGTCCTCGTCCTGGCCCGGGTATCGCTTCCGCGGCGATGCCGCGGCTCCCGCCCCCTCCTCCAGCAGCCTCCGCGTGATCCAGCCGTCGCCGCTGAAAATGGTGGCCCGTTCCAGCACGTTGCGCAACTGGCGGATGTTGCCCGGCCAGGGCTGGGCGGCCAGCCAGTCCGGCACGTCGCGGGCCAGGTGCCAGCGCGCCACGCGGCCACGCGCCAGCTCGGCCAGGATGGTGCGCGCCAGCAGCTCCAGGTCCTCCGTCCTGTCGCGCAGGGGAGGCAGCAGCAGGGGCACCACGTGGAGGCGGAAGAAGAGGTCCTCGCGGAATCGCCCGGCCCGCACCGCCTCGGCCAGATCCAGGTGGGAGGCGGCCACGATGCGCAGATCAACCGGCCGCGGCGCGCTGGTCCCCACCGGCGTCACGGTGCGCTCCTGCAGGGCCCGCAGCAGCTTGGCCTGCACCTCCAGCGGAAGGTCCCCCACCTCGTCCAGGAGCAGTGTGCCTCCCTCCACCGCGACGAAGAGGCCGGGGCGGTCGCGCACGGCGCCGGTGAAGGCGCCCCGCACGTGCCCGAAGAGTTCACTCTCCGCCAGCTGTGATGGCAGGGCGGCGCAGTTGACGGCGAGGAAGGGCCGGCCCCGCCGCAGACTCCACTCGTGGATGGCGCGGGCCAGGACTTCCTTGCCGCTGCCCGTCTCGCCGCTGATGAGGACGGGCGCGTCGGACGCGGCGGCCTGACGGGCCTGCTCACGCACGGTGATCATGGCCGGGGAGCGGGAGGACTCCAGCCAGGCCACGGCATGGCACTCCCCCGTGCGGGATTCCCGGTAGGACCGGTTCCTCTCCTCCAGCAGGGCGCTCAGCTCGTGGAGGCGGGCCGCCTGCCGCGCGAAAAGCACGGCCTGGGCCAGGATGCGGGCCGTGAGGCCGGCGATGCCCACCGCCGGATCCTCGTAAGGTCCGCAGGCCTGCCGATCCATCGTGATCAGCCCCAGCCGCTCGCCCGCCGCCTGCACAGGCAGCAGCAGGCAGCTGTGGCCGTGGGGCAGGTCCAGCACGCCGTCCCAGGGATCGCCCTCGGCCTCGTGCTCGGCCTCGCTCAGCACCCAGGGGCCGCCCCGGGCGAAGGCCCGCTCGATGCTGGGCAGCTCGCGCGGGTCCAGCACCCGGCCGCCGCCGGCGGCCCGGGCAGCTTCGGCCAGCGAACCGCGCAGCACCCGCGGCTGAAAGGCCTCCTGGCGCCACTCGAAATAGGCGGCCAGATCATAGGGCACCAGGCGGCCCAGCTCGTCCAGGGCGGCATGGATGGCGTCATCCAGTCGTTCGGGCTGTCCGGCCAGGTCCAGCAGGTCATCGAGGAAGGCATTGCTTGACATGGCTCACCGAGATATCGTTGACAACCGAAATTTCGCTTCCGTCACACCGAAATCTCGGTTCTTCCTGCGGGCTTCGCAATTCGACCTTGCGCCCTTCAAGAGAAAGCTCTTAATTGACAACGGATTCGCCTTTGCGACGCCAGCTGGCACGGCCCTTGCCAACACTCCCGGCAACGACGGCCAAGGCAAAGGAGCACCTCATGAGCGACCTGATGAAATGCCGCGCCGCGCGCCTGCTGCGCCTGGCCGGCTAAGCTCGGCTCCCGGATCCCATCACCGATCGATCAAAGTCCAAATCAACAGGAGAACACGAGGAAGACACGACACACCGTCCCATGCCCTGCAGCTTCGAGGCTGTCCTGCTCTGCTCCAAGGCCGTTTTGCGCTGCGGCGCCGGGCTGGCCCGGCTGGCCGGCGACGAGGAGACGATCCGCAAGCAGGACGAAAGGGTCCGGGCCGCTTTCTCGCTCAGACCCCGTGACATATAAGCCATTAGAAAGGATCATCCCATGAGACTTGAAGGAAAATGCCCGGTTACCGGCCACCATGGCGCCCGCACCACGATGGGCATGCAATCGAACCGCGACTGGTGGCCCCGGCAGCTGAACCTCAGGATCCTGCACCAGCACTCGGCCTTGTCCAATCCGCTGGGTGCGGATTTCAACTACGCCGCGGAGTTCAAGCAGCTCGACCTGGCCGCCGTCAAGCGGGATCTCCACGCCCTGATGACCGCCTCCCAGGACTGGTGGCCGGCCGACTGGGGGCACTACGGCGGCCTCTTCATCCGCATGGCCTGGCACAGCGCGGGCACCTATCGCATCGCCGACGGCCGGGGCGGCGCCGGCCATGGCAACCAGCGCTTCGCGCCGGTCAACAGCTGGCCCGACAACGTCAACCTCGACAAGGCGCGCCGGCTGCTCTGGCCCATCAAGCAGCGTTACGGCAACCGGCTCTCCTGGGCCGATCTCCTCGTCCTGGCGGGCAACGTGGCGCTGGAGTCAATGGGCTTCAAGACCTTCGGCTTCGCCGGTGGCCGCGAGGACATCTGGGAGCCGGAGGAGGACGTCTACTGGGGCGCCGAGGCGGAGTGGCTGGGCGACCAGCGCACCGGCGCGGACGGCGAGCTGGAGGATCCCCTCGCCGCCGTGCAGATGGGCCTCATCTATGTGAACCCCGAAGGGCCGGGCGGCAAGCCCGACCCGGTCGCCTCCGGCCGCGACGTGCGCGAGACCTTCCGCCGCATGGCCATGAACGACGAGGAGACGGTGGCGCTGGTGGCGGGCGGCCATACTTTCGGCAAAGCGCACGGCGCGGGTGATCCCGCCCTGGTCGGCCCCGAGCCGGAAGCCGCCCCCCTCGAGGAGATGGGCCTGGGCTGGAAGAACCGCTTCGGCTCCGGCCTGGGCGCGCACACCACCACCAGCGGCATCGAAGGCGCCTGGAAGCCGCATCCGACGCGCTGGGACAACGGCTACTTCGACATGCTCTTCGGCTACGAGTGGGAGCTGGTGAAGAGCCCGGCGGGGGCCTGGCAGTGGCTGGCCAAGGACGTGCGCGGGGAGCACATGATCCCGGACGCCCACGACCCGTCGCAGAAGCACCGTCCCATGATGACGACGGCGGACCTGTCCCTGCGCCTGGATCCGGGATTCGAGCCCATTGCGCGCCGCTTCCACCAGCACCCCGACCAGTTCGCCGACGCTTTCGCCCGCGCCTGGTTCAAGCTGACCCACCGCGACCTGGGTCCGCGCCCGCGCTACCTGGGGCCGGAGATTCCCGCGGAGGTCCTGATCTGGCAGGATCCCGTCCCCGCCGTCGACCATCCCTTGATCGACGCGGCGGACATCGCCCGGCTCAAGGACCGGATCCTCGCCGCCGGCCTGTCGGTGTCCGACCTGGTCACCACCGCCTGGGCCGCGGCCTCCACCTTCCGCGGCTCCGACAAGCGCGGCGGCGCCAACGGCGTGCGCCTCCGCCTGGCGCCCCAGAAGGATTGGGAGGTCAATCAGCCCGCCCGTATGGCCCGGGTCCTGGCCACGCTTGAGGAGATCCAGCAGGAGTTCAATGGAGGGCAGAACGGCGGCCGGAGAGTCTCCCTGGCGGATCTGATCGTCCTGGGCGGCGGCGCCGCCGTGGAGCAGGCGGCCCAGGCCGCCGGCCACCCCGTCGAGGTGCCATTCTCCCCCGGCCGCACCGACGCCTCCCAGGAACAGACCGACGTGGACTCCTTCGCGGTGCTGGAACCTGTCGCCGACGGCTTCCGCAATTACCTCAAGGCCTCCTCCCGCGTGCCGGCCGAGGAGCGGCTGCTGGACAGGGCGCAACTCCTGACCCTGACGGCGCCGGAGATGACCGTGCTCCTGGGCGGCCTGCGCGCGCTGGACGCCAATGTGGACCAGTCGCCCCATGGCGTCCTGACCAGGCGGCCCGGCGTTCTCACCAACGACTTCTTCGTGAACCTGCTCGACATGGGCACCGTCTGGACGCCCACCTGCGAGGCGGCGGACCTGTTTAAGGGCCGCGACCGCGCCACAGGCACGCTGAAGTGGACCGCCACCCGGGTGGACCTGGTCTTCGGTTCGAATTCGCAGCTGCGGGCCTTGACGGAGGTCTATGCGCAGGACGACGCCCAGGCCAGGTTCGTGCGCGACTTCGTGGCGGCCTGGGCCAAGGTCATGGAGCTGGACCGTTTCGACCTGGCCTGAGCGTCCTTCCGCGGGAGGCAGTCCCGAGCATTCTCCGACAAGCGAACGGGGGTCGTCCGCGCGGGGACAATCGTGCCGCTCGCAAGAGCGGAGAAGGGAGCGGCGGCGGCGAGGGCCGCCGGCCATCCAGCCGACAACGCGAGGGTCAGCAGCCACAACAGCCGCCGCCTCCTGCCAAGGCCACTGCGCCCGCGGCGGATGCGGCCGGACCGGGTGCGTTCCTCCCTGCCGCGCAATGATGTCCCAGAGGTTCGCATGGGTGTTCGCATCCATTCCCCCTGGCTGACATTGAACACCAGGTTCAACTCATCACGTCGAACTCGCCGTCCCAGACACGGTCGATCCGGCCACTGCGCCAGCCGTGGACCTCGTCGCGCACCAGCGGGGTGGGGCGCTCGCGGTAGCGTCGCACCACCGCCGGGCTGCTCTTGTCCAGCTCCAGCGAGGCGCATGCCTGGGCGACCAGCTCACGGTGCCCGGCGGCGGGCGCCTCAGGTTGGGGGGCTACCCGCACACGGAGGGACAGGCGCTTGAACTGGCCGTTGGGCAGGGGCACCTCCAGCACGTGGTAGCCTGCCTCGGGCAACAAGAGGCGGTGGGCGCCGAAGCCCGAAATCGCCAGCAGTGTCCGCTGGCCGTCGCGCGCCGCCTCGTCCGGGACATCCAGCTTCGTCAAGCGCATGCCGCGCCGCTGCGCCCAGGCGTGGTACATGCGCGCCAGCTGGTCCTGGAACATGACCAGACGCTGGGCTTCGCGCAAGGCCGGATGGCAGGCCTGGATCAGGATGAAGGCGTCGCTCGGGGCATTCTCTTCGACCGTGGCCACCGCCGCCTGCAGAAGAAAGAGCTGCTGCGCCAGTCGCTGCGCGGTCTGGGGTGGCAAGGACGGCCGGTTCGCGCCCGTCAGCGTGAGCCGCGTCAGGAGGGACCCGGCACTCTCGAGGCTGGTCTCGATGCGGTCCAGCAGCTCGATCCTCCCCAGCACGGTGAAGCGCCCAAGATCCTCCCAAAAGCCGGACGCGTTCAGGCGGGCGAAGGCGTCCTCCTTGCGCGCGGTCCAGCCGGCGCCCGCCACCGTCTCGGCGAGCTTCCGGTGCACGCTGGCGAGACGCTCGATCTCTTCAGGCCGGCTGGAACCTTCGAGCACCAGGGAGCGGAGATCGTCCGCCTCGTCTGTTTGGGGTGGCGCGGTGGACTGCAGCGCCACCGCCGGCGTGTCCGGATCGATAAACTCGACGCGCAGGCGCTGGCCATCACGGTGGATCAGCAGGAACTGCCCGCCCTCTGGCGCGCGCCGTTCCACGATCGCCAGCGCCAGCGGCGTCAGGAGATGGCGCTCGATGGCGCGCTTCAGCGGCCGGGCGCCCAGATCCACAGTGAAACCCTCCTCGAGCAGGAACTCGATCACCCCGTCTTCCCACTCGATGGCCCAATCGCGGCGGCGCAGGCCGCGGCGCGCCAAGGCCGCATCCAGCTCCTTGAGCAGGATCAGGCGCATGGCGTGACGGTCCAGCGGACGGAAGATGACGACCCGATCCAGGCGATTGATGAACTCCCGCGAAAAGGTCTCCGTGATGGCGCGCTCCACCAGGGCCGTGGAGAAGGCCGCCACGGTGCCGCTGAAGCCCATGCCCGCCCCCGTCGGCTGGGTCGCCCCCAGGTTCGACGTCAGGATGATGATGGCATTGCGAAAGTCGGCCAGCCGCCCGCTACGGTCACTCAGGCGTCCATCATCGAAGACCTGCAGGAACAGGCTCCACGTCTCGGGATGCGCCTTCTCGAATTCGTCCAGCAGGACGACGGAAAAGGGCTGGGCGCGGATGCGGTCCAGCAGCGAGTCGCCACCTGTCCCCAGCAGCCGGCCCAGGTCTTCGTGGGTCTTGAACTCGCTCATGTCCAGCCGCAGCAAGCGTTCGGGAGTGCCGAAGAGGAACTCGGCGAGGGTCTTGGCGATCTCGGTCTTGCCCGTGCCGGAGGGTCCCGCGAAGAGGAAGACGCCCGTGGGGCGGGTGGGATCGGTGAGCCCCGCCTTGTAGAGGGCAATGCGCTCGATCAGGCACTCCACCGCCTCCGGCTGCCCAATCACGCGGTGGCGGAACAGCTCTCGCAACTCGTCCAGGTTCAAGGAGCGACGCTCATCCAGCATGTCGCGCGACAGGCCTGTCAGGCGCGACAGAGCGCCCAGCAGATCATCGTGCTGAAGGGCCGCCACCGGCTGATCTCGTTCAAGGGCGACCTCCTGGGCAGACGCCAACAGGTCCAGCAACTGTCCGGGAAGGGCCCGCTGTCCGCAGAGCTGGGCGGCGTAGCGCTGGCCCTCCTGGATCAGGGCATCCGGGATGGCCGGCCAGACGGCCGGGTCGCGCCCGGCGGCCCAGTCGTGCGCCAACTGCAGCATGTCCGCGGCAGATGGCTCCTCCAGGCGGATGATGCGGAAGAGGGGTTCAAGTCTGGGCGCCGACCGAAAAACGGCGTCCAGGGACTCCCTGCGGATTTCCGCCAGCAACAGGTACTTGCCCGCCACCAGCGCCGGAAGCAGCTTGGGCAGGACGCCCGTGGGGTCATGCTCATGGCTGCCCGCGGTCAGGAACGGGATCAGGTCCTGAATCCGCCAGACGATGGGGGTGCTGGACCTCAGGGCCTCGGCTACATCGAGCAGTCGCTGTTCGAGCTCGCCCAGGTGTTTCATGTTGGCGATGATGTCCTGGGCCTCGGCACTGAACACGCGCCAGCCCCGCTGCGCCAGGCTCCGCACAATCATGTTGCCCAGGGCCGTCTTGCCCACTCCGGCAGGGCCCGTCAGCAGGACGGAGCGACCTGGACTGGACAGCAGCGCATCGAGTGCGCCATCCTTCAGGCTCTCCATCTCCGCGGTGGAGACGGGCTCATCTGGCAGCGGCGCTGGAGGCAGGAGACGGCCGATCGTGTCCAGGAACTGGGCCTGCTCCAGGCGGGCCAACTCGCGCCGCAGCGCGTCGGCTCCCGCGTGCGAGACCTCGCCGACCAACTGACTGATGGTTCTCAGCACGTCGGCATCCGACAGCTGCCGATCCGCATCCGCATCCAGATGAGGGATTTCACCGCGTTCGAGCATGATTTTCAGAAAGCGCTTCAGGGCTTTGCGGTGATCGTAGGAACCCAACCAGTGCCGGGCCGTGGCCATCAGGACCTTGACCACGATGGGAGTCTCGGCAAGTTCCACCAGGAGGCTCAGGGCCTGGCCGCCCGCCCGGGCATCCAGCAGGTGCAGCCTGTCGATCAATGCGTCCACATCCTCGGCGGTGGCGACACGGTGCAGGGCTGTCAGCACGGCTGAATCGATCACGGAATGGCTCTCTTCGTCGAGACAACCGAGCAACTGGCTCGCCGGAGCGCGGCTGAGCTTGTCAACAGCCCCCAGAAAGACCTTGTGACGCCGGAGTTCTTCGGCATCCAGCGAGTCCGCCAGTTCGATCAGCGGCGCGCACACCTTCAGCAGTTCCTCCTTCGGCCCGGGAGCGCCCTCACGGCGCGCGCGCGAGCTCTCTGCCTCAACTCTCGTCAACTTTGGAGCGACAGGTTCACCCGACACGTCAATGGCTCGTCTTCCGCCCCGTTGCCCATGGCGCAAGGCCATGACGATCAGCGCCGCGAGAAGGACGGTGATCAGGACTTCCATACTCCTCTCTCCATTCGGCGGCGGCCTGATCCCGGACCGGGCCTGCCGCCACTCCAGATTCATCCGCTCGATGCAGACGCCGACAGGTCGTGGCGGATGACACTCGGCACATCCCCCGTGCCCCGCACCGCTTCCGCTCCAAGACTGGACAGGCGGGACCTCGCACCAGGAGGTGAGTGGTCTGCGCCGCCGGGGGGGGTATCAGCGCAGATGCCGCACGCGCAGCACAGCGCCGCGTCCGCCGGTCTCCACGCGTGCAAGGTAAAGGCCCGCGGGCAGGCCCGTCCCGATCGGCCCGAGGTTGAGGCGCAGCCAGCCGGGGCTCGGCGCATCGCGCATTTCATTCAAGACCTGCTGGCCCAGCAGGTTGTAGACGACGACACGCACCGGTCCGGTGGCGGGGGCCTCCACCCGGAAGGACCAGTCGGCCTGCTCTACCCTCAGGCGGCCGTCGTCCCCGCTGGACTCCCGGCGAGTCAGGGGCGGTGAGAGGGCGATCAGGTCCACGGCCAGCGTGTCATTGGCGGGGTTTCCGTCCTGTGTCCAGGACGTCCAGGCCCTGATGCGGTGTCGCCCTTGCAGGACAGGGGTCCAGGTGGCCAGGACGAGGGTGTCGAGGTCGGCGAAGTCCAGATCGACCTGCCCCGACGACACCACGCCGTCCACCTCCAGGCTCACTGTGACGCCGGCGGCCGCCTCCAGCCCGTGGTTGGCGACGATCACCGCCAGCTCCCAGGGCTGTCCCTGCACGACCACCTCTTCATCCACCAGGCCGTGCAGGCGCAGGGGGGCGGCATCCCGCACCGGCGGCTGCCCGATGAGCCGGGCCAGCCCGAAGCGGGCCAGGTAGCAGGTCACCCAGCTCATGTCCTCTGTGTCGGGATCGTGGCTGTCCGCCATGATGCCGCCGTCGTCGTCCGTGTCCAGGGAGAGCAGGCCCTCGGTGATGCGCCGCGCCCGCTCCGCGCTCACCGGGTCGCCAGTGGCGTCCTGCACGGCGAAGAGGCCGTTGGCGTAGGCCACGTTCCAGCTGCTGTCCCAGTCGTAGCCCGCCACGTTGTGCCAGTCCGTCCAATCCGGCACGTGAAAGACATGGTCCGGCAGCCAATGCTGGCCGTAGAGCGGCGCCTCGGTGAAGACGCTGCGGCACAGGCCCCACAGGATGGTGCCGCCGCTCATGGCCCACTCGTCCCAGGCCAGCCATTGGGCGGGGTTGGCCTCCACCCAGTCCAGCAGGTCCAGACCCTGTTCCAGGGCGGCCGCGCGCCAGTCCTCCCGGCCCACGGCCACGGCGTGCTCGTAGAGGCTTCCCGCGCACCAGCCCGTCACCAAGGCGTTGAGGCTGGCGTTGGCGGGCAGCGGCAGGGGATGCTGGGCGATGTAGGCGGCGCAGGTTCGGGCGTAGGCCCGCCTCGTCGTGTCACCGGTGGCCGCCTCGTACTCCCGGCAGGCGCCCAGGGCCCAGGCGCAGTTGTGGGCGCGGTAGTAATTGTCGCCCGGCGCGCCCTCCTCGGCCCAGGCCGGGTAGTTCGTGCAGTAGGTCCAGGCGGCGGCGATGTTGGCGTCGCGGTCGGTGCGGCCGGTCCAGGCGCGGCGCTTGGACCACACCCAGATCGCCTCCAGCGTGTTGTCGGTCTGGATGACGCCGCCCAGCGGCCCCGCCTCCGCCTCGATCATGCCCCCGTAGTTGGGGCTGGCCGGGTTGCCCACCTGCCAGACGGCCAGGAAGTCGCTGATCTGCTCGTATTCGCGCAGCCAGCAGAAAGGCCCCAGCGGCGCCGGCATCTCGCGGGCGGGGCCGGCCTCCCGCCGGGGGCGCTCGACCACAGGGCCCTCCCAGAGCTGTTCCGGGCGCTGGGGAACGGTGGCCCGGACCTCCAGGGTGGACAGCGCCAGGCAGAAGAGGGGCAACAGGGATCTCATGGGACGCTCCATGTGACAGGCGTGAAGTGCCGCCAACATGGGAATTGCCCTTTAGGGAAGGAAGTCTTGGGCCACTCGCAGGAGCCCGACTGGGCACAAGCTGCCGAGGTGTCCGACCATGGGTCGGACACCTGTCCAAAAAGTTCGACAGTCGATCTCCGGTGATGGAGCCGCACACCATCATTGTCCAGCCAGCCAATGGCCCACAGGGGCGGCCTCTCTGTCCAACCTCGGCCCCCCGGCCGTGTCCGCGACACGCTGACCGGGCGCGACTCGGCCACCGGACGACCTCCGCGCCTTACCCGATCGACAAGCTGATTCCCGGGCGGGGTTCCCGGCAAAGTGCCGGCGTCGGCATATCTTGCCGGAGTGTCCGACCCTTCGTCCGACACCTGTCCAAGGAGGTTGACATGTTCTTTGCCCTGATGGGACTCACCCTGGTCATCGCCCTGGTTCTTTCCGCGGCCGTGGCGCGGGCTTTCCGCAATCCGGTGGGGCGCATCCTCCAGCGCATCATCGCGGACGAGATCGCCGCCGCCTGGGAGCGCTACCTGTCCTTCGCCATGATCGTGGTGGGCGTCTCCGGCGGCGTGCGCGTCCACTCCCTGGAGCGCTACGTCATGCCGGAGGACAAGCTGGGCCAGGCCCTGGCCCTGACCAGCGAGCGGCTGGTGCTGGAGAACTACCAGACGGCCATCGGCACCCTGGGCGCCATCGCCTGGATGCTCCTCCTCTTCTTCGCCGTCGCCCTCATCGCCTTTGTCATCGTCAAGGGGCGGGAGCTGCGTCGGGAGGGCTAGCAGCCAAAGGCTTGGTCAAAACATCCGGGAGGCAGATGAATCGCATCTGGGTCAAGGAAGCGGCTCGTCCAAAGGTGGGGACGCCGGCGCAATCCGCCGCCCTGGCGGCTCTTCAGCAGTTGGTGGAGGAGCGCTACCGGCCCACCCTGCCCGCCTTCGATCCAGCCTGCCCCTTCAATCAGCGGGTGGACTACATCACCCGGCGGCGAGGGCGATTCCTCTACATCATGACCATCTACGAGACTCCGGAGCGCGACGGCGTCCGAGAACGTTTCGAGTCGTCGGTGGCGCGGCTGGAGAACAGCACCGGCCCCTGGTTCACCCTGGCCTGGCAGCGGCACACGGGGCAGTGGATCTCGATCGAGGCGGGCCTTGCCCTGGACGATGCCATCCAGCTGGTCCGGAAACTTCCTCTTTTCGAACCTGAGCTCTGACGATCAGCCGACGGAGACCGGCACAAGGATCATGGTGTCGTTGCCGAAGATGTCGATGACCTTGACCGCCAGCGTGTAGCGCCCGGGCTTGTGGTAGCGATGCGGGGCGCTGACCAGCTCCAGGTTGCGCTCGCGGCGGGTGCGGAAGCTTTGCCACTCGTTCTCGAAGATGTAGCCGCCCGTCCAGCGCTCTTCGAAGTCCTCCAAGGGCAAGGGCGGGGCGACCGCGCTCTCGTCCAGCAAGGAGTTCAGCGGCTTCTCCTCCTGCACGCCCTCGTCCTTGCGCACCTGGATGATCTCCTTGCGGCTCATGTAGTTGAAGTCCACGGCCCAGTAGTCGATCCAGTCTGTCCACTGCTTGGTGAGGCGCTCGCGGGTGACGACGCCCTCCTTGCTCTTGCCCACCTTCCAGAGCTGGCCCTCGTGGCAGAGGATCTGGCTCTTGCCCTCCTTCAGCTCCTTTGTCACCTCGTCCAGGCCGGCCTGGGTGTAGTACACGGAGAAGTCCGTCAGCTCCACGCGCAGGACGAGCTTGTCCGCCGGGTCGTAACGCGGCGTGGCCTCCACGAAACTGATGTCGTGGAAGACGACCTGGCCCTTGTCCACGGCGCGCTTGTCGAAGACCTCCGCCGGGATGTACTTGGGCTGGAGATCGATGCCCTTCTCCTTGGCCTCGCCCAGCGCCGCGGGGAAGAGGCCCATCTCGAACTCGAAGGCGAGGATGTCCGCCCGGCTGGCGCCGCGCTTGCGGCACTCCGTGATCACCTCCTCCACGAAGAGGCGGCCGACGGGCAGGTTGATGGGGCCGGTGACCACCAGGCGCCCGGCCTTCTTGCCGTGGAAGAAGCTCTGGTCGGCCAGGGGCTCGGCCTGGTAGGCGCGCAGGATCAACTCGCGGAACTCGCGTTCTCTTTGGAGTGCGACGGCTTGCCGTCGCTTTGAAAGCGGCAGCGAGCTGCCGCACTCCAAACCGATATAAGCCTGGCGCTCGTAGCGGCCCAAGTTGAGGATCTCGAAGGCGCGGAAGCCCTTGCCTTCCGCCTGGAGCTGCCGCTGCACGCCGATGAGGCGCTTGCGCGTGGTGTGGATGGCGAACTTGCCCAGGTCCGTGGCCAGCCACTTGCGCCCCAGCTTTTCCGCCACGGCGGCGGTGGTGCCGCTGCCGCAGAAGAAGTCGGCGACGAGGTCGCCGGGGTTGCTGCTGGCCTGGATGATGCGTTCTAGCAAAGCTTCGGGCTTCTGAGTTGGGTAGCCAAGTCGTTCTGATCCTGTGTTTGTCACGCGTGATACATCCGACCAAATCGTTTGAGGAGCTTGGCCTGCCTTATCGTCGAGATAAACAATCAGACCATCCATCCTTGGTGTGCCGTCGCGCTTTGTTGCGATTCGACCTTCTGCCCACCACGACTCAAGTTGATCGATTGTGTAGCCCCAACCTCGTGTTTGAGATGGGAGGGTTCCGCGCCACTCAAATTTTCCCGAATTGCTGTTAGGGCGTGGTGCCGTCATATCCTGCATCGTGTAGTAGCGGCCAGCATCGTCCTGTTTATAGCGCGCCAGTTGTTCCTCAGAGAATGACACAAGGTCCGGATGCCAGATGTAGCCGACGGAGGACTTTGATGCGAAGTGGATTGTGTCATGCACGCGGCCATACTGGCCAGTTTCGTTATGCGCATTTGTTCGCTGCCAGACGATCTCGTTGCGGTACGCGTCGCGGCCGAACGTTTCTTCCAATGCCAACCTTAGGTATCCACTTACCCGCCAATCACAATGCACATAGATGCTCCCATCTTCCGCCAGCAGATCACGCATCAGGATCAAGCGCTCATAGATCATGGCGATGAAGGAGTCCGCGCCGCGTCCCCAGGTGTCGCGGTAGGCGATCTGCTCCAGGAGGTTGGCCTCCTTGTGGTAGCTCTCGCCGCCGATCTCGATGTCCACGCTGAAGTCCGCGCCCACGTCGAAGGGCGGATCGATGTAGATCAGTTTCAGCCCGCCCGCCTCCTCGATCTGGCGGCGCAGCGCGCCGCCCTTCAGGCTGGAGAGGATGAGCTTGTTGTCGCCCCAGATGAGCTTGTTGGTCCAGCCCTGCACCTGCCGGCCGCGGGTGTCGAAGAGGCCGAACTGGGGATCGGCCGGCGCCTCCTTGCGTGGCTCGTCGATGTGCTCCAGACTCTGGAAGGGCAGCACCGTGGTGCAGACCTCGCGGCTCTTGCCGTTCCAGACCAGCTCCACCTGCCGCTTGTCCTCGAAGAGAAGGAAGCGGTACTTGTCGGGCAGGGGCCGGTCCTTCTGGATCAACTGGATGATGTCGCGCTTCTCGCTGTCGCTCAAGTCCAGGGTGGGGATGCGGGCCATGGGTGCTCTCGGTTTTCGGGTCCGTTCTTGTCAGTGAGTTACCAGAGGAAGGCCGTTGATAATCAAAATGTTATCCCATCGACTCGGTTGCTTGCTTCGGTTAATCAATGCCTGTCAGTTGGGTTCAACCGTGACGCAAGCCTCCACTTGGCGCTTTGGTAGCCCCCGACTCGTTCGATTTTTCCCATGCGTTTTAGGGCGGTCAGGAGATTGTGGAGCTTGTCTTCACGTTGCTTCTCGGAGAGAATTTCGGGCCACTTGCCAGCAAGCATGGTGCGCAACTCATCGCGACTAGCTGCCCTGAACTGCTCGATGAAGTCGAGGATCAAACGCTGATAGTGTGCGTCATCCTGCCGCTTGGTCAGGATGTAGTTGGCCCTGTTCCCCGTGGCGGCGGCGACTCCGGCCGACACGTGGAGAGCCGGCTTGCGCCCCTCCACCAAGCCTTTCCGCCGCAGGTCCCGCAAGGTGGCGTCGTCAATGGGCAACCGCTTCTGCACGCGGTCCAGGGCCAGGATCTCCTTCAGCGAAAAATCCCCGTTGACCAGCAAGGCGCGGCTGTAGTTCTCATCGATGAAGCGTCCGGGCAGAGTGAGCTTCACGTTGGCGGGGTCGCTCAAGTCATAATCCGGCAGCGGCAGCCGACGCTGGGCCTGCTTGAGGAAAAGCAGCTGCTGAATGCCGAGACCCATGCGATCCACCATGCGGAGCTGACCCATGGCCTCGGCCAAGAAACGATTGCGGTAGCGCTGCGGCACTCGATCTCCAAGGACATAGTCCAGCGGCTGGCCATCGAAGAAGGAGCCCGCGTTTACAAACACAAGTTCACCTGGGCGCTCGATGACCACGACCCGCGCGCAGCTGTGATAGTCTTGGTGTGCGATGCAGTTGTGCAGCGCCTCGAGAACGATCTGCTGATCGTACTTAAGAACGTCAACAGGGACCAGCTGGCCCGCGGGCAAGAGGGAAAGACGCAGGTTGCGAATACGCTGGAACAAGCGGGAGGTACTGAGCAGGAAGGGCGGAGCGAAGTGCTCGTAGTCCTGCTGTTCGCCTTCCAACTTCCAAGTCATCTCGGCGACGTAAGGACTCAAATGGTGTGTTGACTGCGGGTTCCCCAGTAGAATCAGGGTTGCCCGCGTCAACCGGCCATCAATCGTCAGCCGCGCGCGGTTCAAGAACTCCAGATTGCTCCAGCCACGGATCTCATCGTCCGGTAGGTTTCCTCCACCCAGCACGCCATGCTTGGTTAGGAACACACTGCGAGCCTTCTCCAGCGCAGCGGGATCAAGATCATCTAATGTGGCCCGCTCACAGACCGCGGCCGACCAATCCTCGGAAGCCGCCTGCCTACGAATCTCGTCGAGCTTGGCGATATCCAAGGCCACAAGGCTCTCGCCACTTCTGGCATAGTAGTGCCCATTCCACGGGACTGGAATGCCACGAGGCGCGGGTGGAATCTCGAAGAGCAAGACCCGACCCTTGTCAGTCTGCAACTCATGAATCTCGCGAAACGTGAAACCGGATCCCTGCTTCATGGAGTGCTTGAGAGTGTGCAAGTACGCGTGGTCGCGGCGGTAAACTGTGCCGACGACCGCTTTGGTCTTGTTGTCCACGCCCAGGACCAGCCACGCTGACTCCCGGCTCCTCAAGTTGGCCTCGTTGCTTAGCGCCGAGAAGTACTCGCCCATCCGCGCCGCGTTGGAGTCCTCCATAGTTCGCTTGAACTCCACACACTCGCCCTCCCAATCGACCAGGAGCTTCTTAAGCAAATCATGGAGCTGGGTCGACGTCATGGCAGATCCTTGTACTCCCGGAATCCCGCCGCCAGCGCGGCAAAGGTGGTGGGCCTGTGCTTCGTGAAGCCCTCCTCGTCAACGTAGACGAAGTCGTAGCGGCGTCCATCTGTTTCGGCGACGCTGGCGTCGGCGCACCACTGGGCCAGGCGAGTCATTTTACGCGGCAGCTCCAGCTCCTCGCGGCCCTTGGTCTCCACGATCCAGACCGTGCCGTCCACCGTCTTCACCAGGAAGTCCGGCAGGTAGGCGGAGATGTCGCCGTCGCTCTTCACGTAGTCAATCTTGAAACCGACGGCGTGATAGTTCTTGGCGAAGGCGACCACGTCGGGGGCCTCGTCCAGAAAGCGGGCGAAGGCCAACTCCAGGCCCTCGGCGTGCGCCTCGCCGACGATACGGTTGAAGAGCGACTTGCGCGGCGTCAGGTGTGGGCGCCAGTCCGTGCGGAAGGGTCGGACTTGACGCAGGCGCAGGCGATCCTCGATGCGGCAGTTGCCCTGGTCGCGCACAGTGAGGGCGTTGATGGCGGCGCGGAAGATTTCCAGGACGCGCTTGACCACCTCCGGCTCGGCCAGGTTGCGCAGCACCACCGGGTCCTCCAGCTCCACCGGAGCGGTGGCGAAGAGACTGTCGCGGAGGTACTGTTTGAGCTTGCCGAAGAGGATGTCGTAGCCGCCCACGAGGCGCAGGTCGTTCAGCAGGGAGCGCGCGAAAAAGCCCACCACGGAGCGGTAGTCTGCCACGCCCAGGCCGTCCAGGGTGATCGTGTGATCGATCTCTCCGTCCAGCAGGGTCTTGAAGACGATCATGCGCAACTCGTCCGCCGAGAATGGCTTCAGGGGAAAGCTGGCGGCGGGCAGCGCGGTCGGTTCCAGCTCCTCCAGGTCGCGGTAGTCGCGCTGGAAGCGACGGCTCAGGCGGGGCAGATCAATGTCCAGGGTCTCGAGATCCTTGGTGGACGACTCGTTCTCGACCTCCACCAGCAGCGAGTCCTTGCGCTCCACGTCCTCGCCCATGGGCACGCGCTCGAAGGTGACGCCTTCGCTCTGGATCGACTCCACGAATTCCATGAAAGCCGGCGTGCCCATCACGGAAACGGTCTCCCGCATCCCGGTGCCGGGATACATGCAGCGCAGGCCGCGGCCCAGCGTCTGCTCGGGCAGGATGTTGGACTTGGAGGAGTAGGCGCGCAACCCGACGATGGTGGTCACGTTGCGCACGTCCCAGCCTTCCTTGAGCATCAGCACGGAGACGATTGCCCGATAGGGGCTCTCCCAGGAATCGATGTTGCGGGACTCCCGCCGCAGCTTGTCCAGCTCGTCCTTGTCCCGGCCGCTGGAGGCCTCTGAGATCTCGCCGTTCTTCTTGGTGTGGATGACAAGCACGGCGCCCTGCAGTTCGGGGCAGAGCTTCTGCAGCTCCTCGCCCACCTCGTCACAATTCCTCGTGTCGTCCACCATCACGAAAAGGACGGCCTTCTTGCCAAGCCGCTCATGCTCTTCCCGGCTCTTGCGCCACTCCTCGATGCCAAGGCGCAGGAAGTCGACATACTTCTCGGAGAAGATGGCGCTGGGCACCTCTTGCAGGCGGTCGCGGCTGGCGGCGTCAGGTAGGACGGGATGCTTGACCACGCCCTGGTGGATGGCCTCCACCAAAGGATAGTCGGAGACGGTCTGCACGAAAAGACTGCCGTTGTCGTGCTTGGGCGTGGCGGTGACGTCCACCTGCAAGGCCAGGCGGCGGTCCCGCTGCAGGAGTTGGTGGTGGATGTCCTGCAGGCTCTTGAACCAGGCCATCCGCGGGTCGTGGATGTGGTGTGCCTCGTCGTTGAAGATGGCCAGTTCGTCGATGTCGCGGACGATCTCGCCCAAATCCGCGCGGCTGTCCGTGGTCTTGCCCGTCGGCCGATCGCCAAAAGGAGCGAGGAAGTAGTCGCGGAGGTCATCGTCATCCAGCGATGGCTCCGGTACATCGGACAGGTAGACCCGGTGGATGTTGGTCAAAAAGAGGTTGCCCACGTCGCGCACGACGCGCACGTCGTCCTGGATGTGCAGGGTCAACTGGAAGTCGTCGCGCCAGGCACGACCCTCGTGGCCGTTGTCGGGCAGAATGGGATCCGTGAAGAAGATGCGGTGGCCGTCGAAGTCCACGCGCAGTCTGTCCAGGACGATGATGTTTGGCGCGATCACGAGGAAATTGCGCGACAGGCGGGAGTCGGACTCGTAGAGCTTGTGGAAGTAGCTCCAGGCGATCAGCAGGGACAACACTTTCGTCTTGCCGGCGCCCGTGGCCATCTTGATGACATAGCGCGGCCAGTCCTCGTCGAACATGCCGGCCGATACCTGTCCGGTGGCGTCGAAGCGCAAGAGGTCGAACGTGTCATGCACCTGCCGGACCTCGTGGAGCCAGATGACGGACTCCACCGCCTCCCGCTGAGCGAAGTAGTAGTGGAACTCCTTCAGGCTCCCGTCGACCAGCTCGATCTGATGGTCCCGACCGAACCACCAGTTCAACAGGGCGGCTGACGTCGGGGACGCGCCAGGATAGCCGGTTTCCCTCCAGGCTTTCACCTCACGGCGGATCTGGCTGACCAAGGGTGGCAGCAGCTTGCCCATGGACGCGGTGCGCAGATCCTCCGCTGCAGGAAACCAGCGGTGTTCTGGATCCAGCACGGCAAAGGGGGAAACAGGAAATGCAGGATGTAGTGCCATGGCAGAAGGTACGGATTCAGTGAGTGGTCCGCCCTTGAATCAACTTGGCAAGAGGACATCGCCCTCGTCCGAGTTGCTGTCTTGTCTTCGGGACAGCAACAGGTCCACGGTAGAGAGCCTTCTGGCCGGATCGGCGCGAAAAGGGCTCCCCGGCGGGAGCCCTTTTGGCGGGAACGTCTGGGAATCGAACCCAGCCAGGACAGGTGCACTGCCCCGCAACGGCTTTGAAGGCCGCGGCCTCCACCAGGTCGGCATCCATTCCCGTGGCTGGAACATAGCCATCCCCCACTGGCGCCGCAAGGGAAGCTGTCCGCCGCGCGGCGCAGCTTCCTCTCGTGCCACCGGGCCCGCCTTGGTAGGTTGCGGGCGGGCCGCGCCAGGGGCCCGTCACACACGGACAGCCATTGGGAGGACAGATGAACGAGCGTCTGACACCGCAGGGCGGATTCTGCTGGGAGGAACTGCAGAGTGCGGACCTGCCCGCCGCCGTGCCCTTCTACCAGGACTTGATCGGTTGGGCCACGCGGGACTGGCCGCTGCCGGGCGGCGGCGTCTACACCCTCTTCGGTCCCGAGGGGGCCTACGTCGCCGGCGCCCAGCCCCATTCGCGGCAGGAGACCGGCGAGTGGACCGGCTGGCTCTGCTATGTCAACGTGGCGGATGTGGACGGGACCGCCCGCCGCGCCGTGGAGCTGGGGGGATCCGTGGTGATGCCGCCCCACGATATCCCGGAGGTGGGTCGCAGCGCGGTGCTGAAGGATCCGGAGGGCGTCCTCTTCGCCGCCATGCGCTTCCTGAAGCCGTCCACCGAACCGGAACAGCACCTGGGCGCATTCTGCTGGCGGGAATTGATGACGCGCGATCCGGCGCGGGCCGTCGCCTTCTACTCCGCGCTGCTGGGCTGGACCACGAAATCCATGCCCGTGGCCGGGATGGGCGAATACACCCTTTTCCTGGCCGGCGAGACCCAGGTGGGAGGCATGATGGCCCTGACGCCGGAGATGGGTCCGGCTCCCGCCATGTGGACGCCTTATGTCTCGTTGCCCGACGTGGACGCCGCGGCGGCGCGGGTGGAGGCCCTGGGCGGCGGGCTCTGCGTGCCGCCCATGGACGTGCCGGGCGTGGGCCGCTTCTGCACGGTGACAGATCCGGCCGGGGCGGCGCTGGCGCTCATCACATTCAAGTAGGGTGAGTGGTCTGGCCCAGAGGGTGTCGGTGCATCTTTGATCGGCGCAACCGGTGGGCGGGAGTTGTCTGATACCAGGCCGGTGGCAGGCCTTGCCCTTCCGTCGGGACTGGTATCTCCGCTGCCACGCACCATCGCTCCGGCAAAGTGATCGACCACCTCCACACAAAGTCGAATCAATGGCGACAGGGTGAGCGGCTTGGCTGTCCTGCCGCGGCCAGCCAGGGTTGTGCTAAGTTGGCGCTGCCTTAACGGGAGTCGAAATGTCGCTTGTCCGTCGATGCGTCCTCCTGGCGCTGCTGTTGGTCATGGGCCTGTCCTGCTCCAATTCGGCGCCGCCCGCCGAGGAGCCGCCTCTTCTCATGGCGTTCACCCTCTCGCCCCACCTGTTGGGCGAGTCCTTCTCCCTGGCGGAACCGGCCTTCAGCTTCCAGGCGCCCGCGGGCTGGGACAAGGTGGACTCCACGCGTCTGGGCCAGCTGGCGGGCCTGCTGCGGGAGGACCAGGATCAGTCCGTCATCTTGAACCTTGAAGCGGTCTTCCTGAATGCGAGGCAGGGTTGCACCCTGGTGCTCTCGCGCTGGCAAAGCGACAGCGTGCGCACCTGGCGGGAGGAGGAGCGCCGACAGCGGCAGCGGCTTGACGAGAGGTTCGCCGGAAAGGCCCTGCAGCACGCCACCTACCTCCTGCAGGACCAGCTTTGTCTGCAGAGCCTGGTGCAGGACAGCCTGATCGTCAACTTCAAGTTGATGCTGGCGAACGGCCTGCTCCTGGACTTCCTGGTGCCTCGCCAGATCTACGAGACCCAAGTGGAGCTGATCGAATCCTCGCTCGGCTCCATGTCCTTTCCATCCACTTCCACCCCAGAGTAGGAGGCTGTTCCATGAAGCTGGCCAAAGTGTTCGCCCCGCTCCTGATCCTTGCCCTGCTGGCAAGCTGCACGGCTCACGTCCACAAGATCGGCGCCGGTTCCCAGAAGGGTGATGTCGTCAAGAAGAAGCAGAAGCAGTGGTACGTGCTCTTCGGCCTGGTGCCGCTGAACAACGTGGATTCGGCCGTCCTCGCCGGCGATGCCAAGGACTACCAGATCAAGACGGTCTACAACGTCGACGACGTGCTCATCAGCTTCTTCACCTCCTACGTGACGATCTCCTGCCGCTCGGTCGAGGTGACCAAGTAGCTCCACCCCCATCCATGGCAAAGGCCCCGGCTGGTCCGGGGCCTATTCATTCCAGGCCGCTGCGCGGTTTGCGCATTGCTCGTGATCAATCAGTCGTCGATGCGTCGCACCCGGAACTTCAGGTAAGACTCCTTTCCAAAAGGCAGCAGACCGTCTTTCCCGGCAAAGGGCCACTCATTCAATCGGGGAGTGGGGGGCAGTTCCCATTTGGCTCGTCGCGAGGCGAAGCCCTTCTCCACGACAAGCACCTGGTATGTGCGCTGAGGATCGTAGCGGATCAGCCAGGCCATTGGCTGATCCAGAATCCGCTGACCACGGCGGCCGGAGAGGCGCTCCGGGCCGGAGGCCTTGAGTGCTGTTCCATCCTCTAGGACCCGGACCGCCAAGTCCAGTGCTTGACCCCTCCTGGACACGTGGAAGTCCGAAGCGCCCACCTGCAACTCGACGAGTTCCACCACCCAATCCCCCGGTGCGCGCGGCTGGATTCGGTGGGCGCCACACCCTGCCAGGAGGAGCCCGACGACGAGGAGGCCGATCCATCGTCCGCCGGTGCTTGACGTGTTTATCCATGTCATGTCACACCTCATCGTCCGCTTCCCGTGATGTTTCCTGACCCTCGATCCATTCCTGGGTGGGACGGGACTCCGCCCCGGGCAGCGCCTCCACCTTGCGCAACTTGTCCCCCATGATGCGCGTGTCGTCCTGGGCGTCGGCCAGCACCTTGCCGGCTTCGCCGATCTTCTTCTGCGCCTTCTCCAGCGTGTCGCGGAAGCCCTCGAACTTGCGCTTGACCACCGCCAGCATGCGCCACACCTCGCTGGAGCGCTTTTCGATGGCCAGGGTGCGAAAACCCATCTGCAGGCTGTTGAGCAGGGCGGCCAGGGTCGTTGGGCCTGCGATCATGACCCGGCTCTCGCGCTGCACCTGGTCGGCCAGTCCCGGTCGCCGCAACACTTCCGCGTAGAGACCTTCGGTCGGCAGGTAGAGAATGGCGAAGTCCGTTGTCTGAGGCGGCACGATGTACTTGTCGCGCATGCCGCGCGCCTCCTGCCGAATGCGTTGCTCCAGCTGGCGCACGGCCGCCTCGACGCCAGCCACATCGCCCTGTTCGGAGGCGTCCACCAACCGTTCGTAGTCCTCCTTGGGAAACTTGGCGTCAATGGGCAGGAAGACGGGGTCGTCCCCCTCACCCCTTCCGGGAAGCCGCACGGCGAACTCCACCACCTCCGCCGAGCGGGGCCGGGGCTTGTATTGGCGCTGGTACTGGTCGGGAGTCAACATCTGCTCAAGGAGGCTGCCCAACTGCACCTCGCCCCAGGTGCCGCGCGTCTTCACGTTCTGCAGCACCTTCTTCAAGTCGCCCACGCCGGCGGCCAATCCGCGCATCTCCCCCAGCCCTTGCTGGACCTGCTCCAAGCGCTCGCTGACCTGTCGGAAGGATTCGCCCAGTCTCTTCTCCAGCGTGTCGTGCAGCTTCTCATCCACCGTGCGCCGCATCTCCTCGAGCTTCGTCTCGTTCAACTCCCGCAGCTTGTCCAGCTGCTCGGCGACGCCCGTCCTGATCAGGGTCAACTGACCGGCGAGTTCCTGGCGAAGCGTGTCCAGGCGGTCGGCCTGCTCCTTGCGCTGCGCGCCGGCCTGGTCGGACAACGTGACACGCAACTGCTCCAGGCTCGTCCCGAAGTCCGTCAACTGACGCTGCTGGATCTCGCCCAGAGCGCTGATCGGCTCCCGCAGCGTTCGTCCCAGTTCCTGCACCATGCGCCCCAGTTCCTCGCGCAGGGCGCGGGCGCCCTCCTCCGCTTCCCGGCGCTGGGTGGCGCCCTCCTCCCGAAGTCTCTGCCCAAGCCTGTCCAGCTCATCGCGCAATGCTGTGTGGTCCAGCTCGACTCGCGGACGGCGCAGGAGCCCGATCACCAATAGGATCACGGCCAGCGCGACAAATGCCAGAGTCAGGATCCCGATCATTCCATCTCCTCAGCGGCCGCCCACCGCCTTTTGCTCGATCTCCAGCACCAGGGCTTCAAAGAGGTGAAGGACATCCCGATTGGTCTTCTGCAGATGCCCCGCCAGCAGGTGCGCCACGTGGCGGAGCAAGGCCAGTCCCACGCGGGGGTGCTGGTCGCCCAGCCTTTCGAAGGCCTCCCGGCGCAGCACCCAGCAGAGACAGTTCGTGCGCGCCTCCACCGTGGCAATGCGCTCGCCGTCTCCCACAAGCGCCACCTCGCCGAAGAGCGGATGCTCCGCCGAATCCAGGACGGCCCGCGTGTAGGGCTCCCGGTCCATCGTGTAGTCCAGCACTTCCACCTCGCCGTCCACCAGCAGAAAGGCGCAATCGCCCCGCTCCCCCTTGTGCACGATCTGGTCGCCGGCACGGTACCGGCGCTCCTCCAAGATCCCGGCCAGCAACTCCAGCGCGGCGGGATCGCCGGCCAGCGGCGCTGTCAGGGGAAAGGCGCCGAGCAGCGGCAGCGTCTCCGGAGTAATCCTCATGTCGGGTCCTCCCCGGTGGAACGCCGCACCACCACGGCCAAGGTGTGCGGCCGCAAGGGATGGTCGGGCGCGGGGCAGAGGACGGGATGGTGGGCTTGCACTTGTTTGGCCTCCCGCAGGCGGTTGACCAAGCGGCTGACATCCGGTGTCTTCTGCGCCTCGCGCAGGGCCTCCCGCTTGATCTGCAGCGGGCTGCCCACATTCTCCAGCAGGCCGATGAGAGTCACGCCCTCCCGTTCCACATAGCGACGATTCAACTCCGTGTAACTCTGTCCAACCAGCGAGGCGGGGATCTCCTCGAAGCCCATGCGGACGCCGTGATCCACCCGCAGCAGGTCCTCGAAGACGCGGCCCATGCCCGGCGAGGCCAGGACCTGGGCCGCCATGGCCCGGCGGAAGGCTCCGGGGTCGATCAGCTCGTCGGCCCCGGCTTCCACCACGTAGCGCACGAAGCGCTGCTCGCGCACCTCGGCGCAGAGATGGGCTTCGCGGTTGAGTTGACGGAAGGCCATGACGGCAAGGAGGGTGCGCGAGTCGGGCGCCGGGTCCAGGTCGTCGGCCAGGATCAGGGCCGTGGCCGCCCGCGCCGCCCCGGCGCGCTCCAGGTCCGCCACCCGGGTGACGTCGCCGGAGACAAGATGGAGGCCGGACAGCTCGGGCCGGCTCTTCAGCGCCGTCAGGCGGTCCAGTTCCTGGCCGCACACCAGCACGATCTGGTCGGCGCGGATGCCAGGGCCATGCTCCACCAGGGCCTGGAGAATCCCGTCCAGGTCTTCGCTCCAACCGCAGACAAGCGTGTGTCCGCCCAGATGGTCCATGCGTCCGAATCCTCTCCATTGCAGTAGCCGCTTCTGCAGGAAGGCGCCTCCTACCCGGGCCGCCACGGTGGCCACCACTGTCACGCCGGCGAGGACG
Source organism: bacterium (assembly GCA_030685015.1). Lineage (NCBI taxonomy): Bacteria > bacterium. Next base: position 49,936 of record JAUXWS010000059.1, on the reverse strand, counting down.
ACCAGGATGACCACCAGTTTGCCGCCCTGCGTGTGCGGCGAGATGTCGCCATATCCCACGGTGGTGGTGGTGACAACCCACCAGTAGACAAGATCGAGCGGGGTGCGCAGTTGACCCTGGCCGCGCTCCAGCCACCAGAACAGGGCGCAGCTGCCGACGATGAGAGCGGCCAGCGCCGCGCCCAGCCGCCACGCGCCGCGATGGTCCGCGAACAGCCGCTGTCGTCTCATCGATCCTGTCCGCGGCAGCCGGGTTGGGGCGGACCCACCTCGCCAAATGGGTTTGCCTGGACTGGATCCAATGGCGCGTCCTGTTCGCCGACCCTGGCCGGCGCATCGGACGGGACCGCCCGGCGAATCGAGCCGTGAAGACGGTGGGTGAGGCGTGGCGTGTCCATTCACTCTCCTGCTGGCGCCTGCAAGATAAGGCCATGGCGCGACCCCGGCTCTGACCGGACCAGGCTTGGCACGGCATGTACAGACCGATTGGCCTGTGTTTGGTTCAAATCAGCAGATCCGACCGCGACCTTCCTTCATTGCGGCAGGCCAGGAGCGCAGGAGCACGGCGCAGCCTCCCTTCCAAAGTCCGCCGATCAGACAAGGATCCCCCCCCGTCTGGATCAATCTGGTTGCTGGACAACAAGATCATCATGCGTATAACGACGCCAGCCTTCCTTTGGCCCTTACTTGGCCCTCCCTCCAATGGTTGATCGCCACCGCCATGGCCCCATTTCTCATCGTCCAGAGAGGCGAGAATTCGCGAGTCCGCAAAAGTTTGGCGCATTTGAACCAGACCCCTCTCAGCTTTGTTTGGCTCATCTGCGCCATATTCGGACGAGTTCACGAGGTGTTCCCCTTGTCTATCAACGGCTTGTCTCGGGTGAAAACTGGCATGATCCTCGCCTCTAGCGGGTCCGTAACCGGGAGGAAAACATGACACGCACCACGATCACCCGCACCTTGGCCACCGCCGGCCTGCTGACCACCCTGACCAGCGCAACCCTGGAGGCCGCGCCCGTGGCGGCCAATGATGTGCGCGTCATGGCCGAGCGCTTTGCCGCTGGCAGCGACCTGCTCTCCAATCATCAGGTGGGTCAGCTGCGGCCCCTGGCCTGGGACGCCGACCAGCCGGTCTTCTACCTGGCAGCCCTGGTGGGTGGCGGCTGGGTGCTGGCCAGCGGCGACGACGCCCTGCTGCCCGTCATCGGCTGGTCCGACCAGCCCCTGCCGGAAGGCGACCTGCCCCCGCAACTGGTGGACTGGTTGCAGGCCGAGGAGCAGGAAGTGCTGAAACTGCGCGCCCGCGGCGGTGAGAGCGAGCCGGCCCGCGTCCGCTGGGAAGATTTGTTGTCGGACGGCGGAACCGGTGCCGACGGCGCCCTGCGCACCGAGCCCGGCGACGACGTGCCGCCCCTCATCCAGGCCATGTGGAGCCAGGGCTCGGCCTGGAACAGCCAGTGCCCGGCCGATGCGGCCGGACCCGGCGGCCATGCCTACGTGGGTTGCGTGGCAGTGGCGCTGGCCCAGGTGCTGGACTATTGGAACTGGCCCAACCAGGGACAAAACGTCCAGAGCTACGAGCACAGCACCTACGGCCAGATCACGGTGGACTTCAACACCGTCTCTTACGACTGGGACGCCATCACTCCCGCGGCGAGCAATCCGGATGTCCGCCAACTGCTCTACGAGGCCGGCGTGTCGGTTCGCATGAACTACGGCCCCTCCGGCTCCTCGGCCCAGAGCAGCATGGTGGTGACGGCCCTGCGCAACCACTTCCGCTACGGAGACACGACCCGCATGGTGTGGCGCTCCTCTTATGCCGCCGACACCTGGCAGTCCATGCTGCTCTCCGAGCTGGCGGCGGGCCGCCCCATGGTTTATCGCGGCCAGGGTCCCGCCGGCGGCCACGCCTTCAACGTGGACGGCGTGCAGAACGGCACCTGGTTCCACATCAACTGGGGCTGGAGCGGGAGCTACAACGGCTACTTCGAATTGACCGACCTGAGCCCGGGCAACTACACCTTCAACAGCGTCCAGGGCGCCGTGGTCGGCATCGCCCCCATTGGCGTGTCCGTCAACCGCGTCCCCGTCGTGCCCTCCCTCTTCTTCCAGTGCGCCGAGAACGAGACGATCACGACCACCCTGGTGGGCTACGACCTGGACAACGACCCCCTGAGCTACCGTGTCAACGGGCAGGCGCTGGCTGGCGATGTGTGGACCTGGACCCCGCCGCTCAACACCAACGGCACCTTCACCTTCACCTACCAGGCCTGCGACCAGGGCGGCTGCAGCCAGCCGGCTGGCATTGTCGTAATCGTGTCAAGCGTCAACCAGCTGCCCACGGTCCAATCGGTGGCCCTCGCGGCGGTGGTGGGAGAGCCCATCAGCCTGACCCTGGCGGGAAGTGATCCGGACGGCGACGCCCTCTCCTACACCGTCAACGGTCTGCCCATCTTTGGCAACATCTGGAGCTGGACGCCAACCTCCGCCGGTGTCCATGTCTTCACCTACGCGGCCTGCGACGGCAGCGGTTGCAGCGATCCGGCGACCATCACCGTCACCGTGTTGCAGACCAATCAACTGCCCATCGTCGCCACCATCACGGTGGAGACGCTGGAGGATGAGGAGCTGGTGGTCCAGCTGAGCGGCCACGACCCGGACGGTGATCCGCTGACCTACACCGTGAACGGCACACCCCTGGCCGGCGACCTCTTCACCTGGATGCCCGCGGCCAACTTCCACGGCCAGGTTGTCTTCATCTACCAAGCCTGCGACGGCGTCGGCTGCAGCCAGCCCGCCAGCCTGATCGTCAATGTCCTGTCCGTGAATGACGTGCCGCAGGTCCGCCCTGTCTTCACGCACCTCCAGAACCCGGGCATGCAGCAGATCCAGCTGGTGGCCTGGGATGCCGACGGCGATCCCTTGACCTACGTGGTGGACAGCCAGCCCATTGAGGGCGATGTCTTCACGGTCTACGCCGACAACGCCGGGTCCGCCCTCAACTTCACCTACTTCGTGACCGATGGCGTGGCCAACTCCGACACCGTCTCCATCGAGTTGACCTTCGCCCCCAAGACGACCCCCAAGCTCCGTCGCGATCCGAACTCCCTTCATTCCGGCGCCAGCGGCGACGCCTTGGCCGCAACGACGGACCTGCCCCAGGCCACGGCCCTCGGCGCGGCCTACCCCAACCCCTTCAACCCGGCCACGACCCTTGTCTTCGATCTGGCCGAGACCGGCGCCGTGCGCCTGGCCGTCTACAACATCGCCGGCCAGCAGGTGGCCGAACTGGTCAACGGCCTGGTGGCCCTCGGTCGCCACGAAGTCCGCTGGGAGGCCTCGCACCTGGCCAGCGGCGCCTACCTGGTCGCCCTGCAGACAGCCCAGGGAGTTGAGACACAGATTCTTCACCTGCTGAAATAAAGACGCGTTGAGGTGCATCCCCCCCCGGGAAGCCCGCGCCAGCTGCGCGGGCTTCCCACTTGTTCCGCCCGCCCGGCGGGGGATCAGGGCGCTGCGTAGGGAATGGGATCCGGCCGCCCAGCCAGCCGGAAGCCCCGCAGGCGCAGCAGGCAGGAGTCACAGGTTCCGCAGGCCTCCTCCTGGGCGCGATAACAGCTCCAGGTAAGGTGGAAGGGCGCTTCCAGCGCCATGCCGCGGCGAACAATGCCGGCCTTGTCCAGCTTGATGAGGGGCGTCTCGATGCGAATCCCGCCGGCGCCGGCGGTGCCCAGGCGCAAAGTCGACTCCATGGCCCGGATGAAGTCCAGGCGGCAGTCGGGGTAGCCGGAGCCGTCCTCCTCCACCACGCCCAGCCAAATAGTGGTGGCGGCGATGACTTCGGCCCAGCTGCCGGCAATGGCCAGCAGGTTGCCATTGCGGAAGGGCACGTAGGTGCGGGGGACACCGGGGGCATCCAGGCGCCCGTCGCTGACGGCTTCATCGGGGTCGGTCAGGGAGGAACCGCCCATGGCGGCCAGATGGGAGATGTCCACCACCAGGCGGCGGCGGTCCGGGATGTGGTAGAACTCGGCCAGCGCCTCGAAGGCCTGTCGCTCTCGGCGCTGGGTGCGCTGTCCGTACTGCACGTGCATGAGCCAGGGCTCACGACCCGAGGCCAGGGCCTCCGCCAGGGTGACACAGCTGTCCATGCCCCCCGAGACCAGCACGACCGCCCGCTCCATCATACGCCCCGGGCCTCCGCTCCCCAGATGAGTTTGTGTTGCTGCAGGGCCAGGGACACATCCTGACCGCTTGCCAGGATGCGGCGCGCCAATTCGGGAAGGTCCAGGGCGCCCCAGGCCGGTGAGATGCGACTGGTCACGCCGGCCGGTATCTGGCGGCTGCGGCAGAATTCAAGCGCGAAATCCAGGTCGGCCCAGTCCGCCACCACGAACTTCAGCTCGTCGCCTGGTTTGAGCAGACGCAGGTTCTCCTCAAGGAAGCGGCCGCCTTCGCCGGAGCCTGGACATTTCACATCCACCACCAGCGTCAGGCGGGCAGGCAGGGTGGCAAGCGGGCGATGTCCCCCTGTCTCCACCGATACAAGCAAGCCATTGTCCACCAGGGCTTCCGCCAGCCGGGGCAGATCCTTCTGCAGCAGGGGTTCGCCGCCGGTGAGACAGACGCGCCGGCACCGGAAGGCCATCACAGCCGCCAGGATTTCCTCGATCGTCATGGCGCGTCCGCCATGGAAGGCATAGGCCGTGTCGCACCAGGAGCAGCGAAGGTCGCAGCCGGTGAAGCGCACGAAGACGGTGGGAAAGCCCTGGTGGGGGCCTTCGCCTTGCAGGGAGTGGAATATCTCGGTTATGTTCATGGGGGGAAGTTAGCACGGATGTGGAGCGAAGCGACCGTAGGGACACGATGCATCGTGTCCCTACGGTGCTGGTGTCATGCAAGTCCGACGGCTCCTGCGGAAGGCTGGAATTCCCCGGGCACCATCAGAACCAGAAAGACCGGGCCGCGGTTGGCGCCCCATGCACAATCGACGCAGCATCCGCCTGCGCGGCTTTGATTATGGCCAGCGTGGCGCCTACTATGTCTCCATCGGGACCGCGGCGGCCCGTCCCCTGTTCGGCTCGACCGTGGGGAACCGCATCAGGCTGTCAGAGCTTGGGCAACTGGTGGATCGTCTCTGGCAGACCCTGCCCGAGCATTATCCCGGCCTGCGTCTGGACCTTCATCAGGTCATGCCCACCCATTTCCACGGCATCCTGATGATCATCCAACCAGGGCAATCCCGGCAGTGCGAGGCCTTCGGCGCCCCGACCCGTCAGACTTTGCCCACCATGATCCGCGGATTCAAGGCCGCCTGCACCAGGGAGTGGCGACGAGGACCCGGCCGGCCAGATGATGTCATCTGGCAGGGTCGTTTCCTGGAACGGGTGATTCGCAGCAGGCGGGAGCTGTCCAGCATGAGGGCCTTGGTGGGGGACAACGTACTCTGGCACCGCCTCTGCGACCGCGACACCTGGTAGGGACGCGACGCGTCGCGTCCCTACCGCAACCCCAGCGCCTCCCCCGCCTGCCTCAAGTGCCGCGCCTGATGCGCGGCCACCAGCCTGAACCCGGCGTAGAGGTTATAGGATACCCGACCGTCAAAGGGCGAGATGACCCGGGCTTGATCGATGGCCAGGCCATCGGCGGCCCGCAGGCAGACTCGCAGCTCATCTTGCAGCGCCAGGAAGCGGTCCCGCACGTCCCCCACGGAGCCATGATGACGCGGCTCGAATCCAGTGCGCGTCTTCACCCGTGGGCTCCAGCCGGGCCCCGATCCTTTCACCAGCAGCCAACCCGTCAAACCCAGGCGAAGGGGACGCGGCGTCGCCTCGCCGGCGGATCGCGCCCTCTCCATGGCGCGCCAGAACTCGGGCAGGATGGCTTCCGAACTGAGGTTGAGATGCTCCACACATTCTGACGCCGACCAGCGCCGCGGCCCTGGCCGACGGTTCCACCCATCCTCATCCGCCCCGGCCGCAAAGGCATGCAGTTCATCTTCGGACCGTTGCAGGTCCTCCATCACCGACTGCAGCTGGGCGTGCATGATTGTTCGCTCGGCACTCATGCTTCAGTTGACGCCGCGCATCAGGTCCAACACAGCCTCCGGCTTCTGGTAGCCCATGAAGCGCTTGACCTCGCGCCCTTGGCTGTCATAAAAAACCACGGTGGGCATGCCCACCACCCGGAAGGCGCTGTTCTGCGCCCTGGCCCACTCGCTGTCGGATTTCGACATGTCCATCTTGATGCGCCGGAAACGCTGCCCCTCGGCAAAGACCGCCGGATCGTTCCAGGTCTTGTGGTCCAACTCGCGACACTGGACGCACCACGTGGCCCAGAAATCCATCAGGGCCGGTTGTCCGGCCGCGGCGGCCTCGGCAAGCAGCCTTTCATGGCGGTCGGCATCGGGGGAGGAAATCTCCCATTCAAGTTCCGGCCGCGCGTCAATGGTAAGACCAGGCCCCGCCGAGACAGGGCCGCCGAAACCGAAGAGCAGGAAGCGGGCGCCGATGAGCAGGGCGATCCAACCCATTGCCTTGAAAAGGCGCGGGCCCGTGCCGCTCTCCTCCGGCACGGGATCGAAGGCGCCGGTGAAGATGCCGAACACCACCAATCCGGATCCGGCCAACCAGGACATCCAGCCGGCGGGAATGATGTCCCGCAGGAAGTAGATGGCCATGGCCACCATCACCACGCCGAAGAACTTCTTCACGGTCTCCATCCAGCCGCCGGCGCCGGGCAGGCTGTTGAGCGCCCCGGCGAAGGTCCCGATGACGAGGAAGAGCACTCCCATGCCCAGCGCGTAGCTCAGCATGAGAAAAAAGCCCAGGGCGAGGTTCTGGGTGGCGGCGATGAAGACCAGCAGCGCCGCGATGATGGGCCCCACGCAGGGCGCGGCAATGAAGCCTGTGATCGCCCCCATCAGCACGGCGCCCATGGGTCCCGACCGGCTGCCTCCTTGCAGCTTCTCCGACACGCTGGAGGGCAATTGCATCTCAAAGGCGCCGAACATGCTGGCGGCGAAGACAAGGAAGATGGCCGCGATGACCGCCTGCACCACGGGCGATTGACCGATGGCGCCGAAGCTGCCCCCCGTCGCCGCCGCCGCCACGCCCAGCGCGCTGTAGACGAGGGCCATGCCCGCCACGAAGAAGAGCGATTGGATGAAGCCGTGCAGCCGGCCCTTGCTGCGCGCCCCGATGAAGGAGATGGTGATGGGAATGACCGGATAGACACAGGGCGTCAGGCTGCTGAGCACGCCGCCCAGGAAGACGAGCAGGAAGGCCAGCCACGAGCCCGCCTCCAGGGCGGCCTGCAGCCGACCCTCCAAGCCTTCCGCCGGCGTCCCAAGATCGGATGCGCCCCTTGCCCTTTCATTCCAACCAAAGATCTCGGCATGCCGGGGCTTCATCTCCGCCGTTGACGCCGCCACCGGCACCATCAGCTTGAATTCCTTGTCCACCGGCATGTAGCAGGTGAGGTCGCCCGTCTCGCTGCAGATCTGATAACCGGCGCGCAAGGTCCATTCCAGATCCTCGGCCGGACCTGGTTGCAGGGCCACTTGGCCGAAGACGGTGACATCGCCCCGATAAATCTGCTCCTCGTGCTCGGTCACGCCCATCGGGTAGACAAGGCTGTCCAGGCGAAGCCGCTCCGTCGTGTCGGCCTCGACGTAGAACATCTCGTACTTGATGTCCGTGATGTGGTAACCCTTGGGCACCCGGAAGACGACGGCCACGCGGGCCGGCTCTCCCGGGGCCACTTTGTCGTGGGAGAGGAAGGCCTCGACGGGCACGGCCTGCACCGGATCGAAGGCGGGCGCCGCAGCCGGCACCGCCTCCGGCGAGGGACCGGCCAGGACACGGAAGGCGAGCATGGCGCTCAGCAGCAGGATGTGGATGCTTCGCATGGCGGCGTCCTGAATTGAGTGTGCCCGGCCAGTCGCGCCGGATCGCCTGGATGTGCTGCTTGACCCGCTGTCCGGCTAGTCGGTCTCGGGCGTCCGCACGAAGCGGTAGCCCACCCGGTAGACGGAGAGGAAGTGACGGGGTTCGGCCGGGTCCGGCTCAAAGTACTTGCGCAGATGCAGCACCAGATTGTCCACCGTCCGCGTGCTGGGGTAATGTTCGTAGCCCCAGATGCGATCCAGGATCTCGGCCCGTTCCACCACCATGCCGTCCTTTTCCGCCAGCAGCTTGAGCAGCATGCATTCTTTCTGGGTGAGGCGGACCCGTTCGCCGGAGGCCAGCTTCGCTTCGTAGGATTCGAAGTTGACCTCATGCCCCCCAAAGCGGAGACTTGTGCCGACGGCGGGAGGCTGATTGTACCAGGATTGCCGCCTAAGCATGACGTCGATGCGGGCCAGCAGCTCCCTCGTGCTGAAGGGTTTGGTCAGATAATCGTCGCCGCCCAGTTCCAGGCCAAGGACGCGATCGCTTTCCAGATCCTTGGCGGTCAGGAAGAGGATGGGGAGCCGGGCGCCCTGCTCGCGGGCCCTCCGGCAGACCTCGAATCCATCCAGCCCGGGCAGCATGACGTCCAGCAGGACGATGTCGTGGCCCCCCTCCATGATCACGCGCAGCGCCGTGTCGCCGTTGTCCACGTGTCGGCAGCTGTGCCCGGCGGCCTCCAGGTGCAGCTGGAGCGCCTCGGCGATATGCTCCTCGTCTTCCACGATGAGAATGCCCGCCATGATCAGACCTTTCCATTTGGGTGAAGCGGCAGCAGCACGGCGAAACGGGCCCCGCGCCCGGGACCGTCGCTTTCCGCCAGCACGCGGCCATTCATCGCCTCCGCGAACTCCCGCACAAGGTAAAGCCCCAGGCCCGTACCCTTGGCGCGGCGGGTCATTTCGCTTCCTCCCCGGTAGAAACGGTCAAAGAGACGACGACTCTCCTGCGGTTCGAAACCCACGCCCTCGTCGGCCACCCACAGCTCGGCCCAGGGCCCTTGCCGTTCCAACCCAAGGCTGATCCGCGATGGGCGCGGCGAATATTTGATGGCGTTGTCCACCAGGTTGCCGATCACCAGGTCCAGCGCCTCCTCGTCGGCCAGCACCCAGAACGGCCCAAGGCTCTCGGGAAGAGCGGCCCCGGACCGCTCCAGCTGGCGCTCATGGACGCGCAGACGGCCTTCGATGGCGACGGCGCGATCCTGCAGCCAGGCCTGCAACTCCAGGGGCCGCAACTCCAGGCGCATTTCACGGGCGTCCAGCGCCCTGGCCCGCAGGATCTGCTCCACCAGCGCGGACAGGCGGTCCGCCTCCTCGCGAATGACGGCCGCCCCCCGCAAGCGGGCCTCGGGCTTGATGTCAGGATTTTCCAGGAGCTCCGCATAGAGCCGGATGGAGGTGAGGGGCGACTTCAGCTCGTGGGTCACGCCGCTGATGAAATTGGATTGCTGTCGCACGGCGTCGCCCAGGCTGCGCTGCGCTTTGAGTTGGTAGCGGACGGCCAGCATGATGAGCAGGGTGAAAAAGGCGCCCTCCAGCACGAACATGCGGGTGCGTCGCGCCGCCTCGGACCAGGCCTGGCGTAAACGCTCGCTGCCCACCACCGGGCTGAGGCCGGTGGCCGAGCTGTCGGTGGCCATCAGGGCCAGGCCGGGAAAGCGCCGGAGGAAAACTGTTTGCTCGTCGGCATCCAGGGGTCGACCCACCGCCTGCAAGTCCCGCTCCGCCAGCCGGGCCCGCTCCTCGAGGATCTTAAGCTCCAGGTCGCGGGTGCGGGCGCTTTCCCCCACTTGGTAGATCACCCACCAGGTGGATTGGGCCAGCGCCAGCGTCATCAGTCCCACGAAGACGTAGGTGGGAACACGGTGCCCGATGCGGCCGCCTTTCTTCACGTCAGCCCTTTCTGGAAACAGTTGCCACGACAGGGGATCGCACCTCCTGTGCGCCTTATCATATCACCTGGAACGGGACCGGGCAAGAAAGCGCCGTCGTCGACTGGCATATTGGCCGGGCGCGGCGGAACCGCGCCCAGGAAGGAGCACGCCATGTCCTACAAGGCCCTTGATTTCTACGCCCACGACGCCCTCTTGCGCGAGGAGGAGCTGGCCGTCGCCCTGGAAGTGCGCCGCTGGGTGGGCGAGCGTTTCATGCCGCTGGTGGCGGATTGCTTCGAGCAGGACCGCTTTCCGCTGGAGTTGGCCCGCGAGATGGGCGAGCTGGGGCTCTTCGGGGCCACCATTGACGGCTGGGGTTGCGCCGGCCTCAGCCACACGGCCTACGGCCTCATCAACCGCGAGCTGGAACGGGGGGACAGCGGCCTGCGCAGCTTTCTCTCGGTCCAGAGCGGTCTCGTCATGTACCCCATCTGGCGCTACGGCAGCCGGGAGCAGCAGGACCTCTGGCTGCCCGCGCTGGCGAGGGGCGAGGCGGTCGGTTGCTTCGGACTCACCGAACCCGACCATGGGAGCGACCCGGGCGGGATGGAGACCCGCGCCGAGGACCGGGGCGATCATTTCCTGCTCAACGGCGCCAAGATGTGGATCACAAACGGCAGCATCGCCGACGTGGCGGTGGTTTGGGCCAAGCTGGACGGCGTGGTGCGGGGCTTCCTCGTGGAGCGGGGCCAGGCGGGGTTCAGCGCACCGCTGCAGAAGCGCAAGTTCAGCCTGCGCGCCAGCGTCACCAGTGAGCTGGTCTTCCAGGACGTGCGTCTGCCGCGGGAGGCCATCCTGCCCGGCGTCGAGGGGCTGAAAGGGCCGCTGTCCTGCCTCAACCAGGCCCGCTACGGCATCGCCTGGGGGGCGGTGGGTGCGGCCCAGGCCTGCTTCGACGAGGCGCTGCGCTACCAGCAGGAGCGCCGCCAGTTCGGCCGGCCCTTGGCCTCCTTCCAGCTGCAGCAGGCCAAGTTCGCGGACATGCTGACGGCCATCACCGCCGCCCAGGGCCTCGCCCTGCGGCTGGGCCAGCTCAAGGACGAGGGCAAGGTGACGCCCGCCCAGATCAGCCTGGCCAAGCGCAACAACGTGGCCATGGCGCTGGAGACGGCCCGCACCTGCCGCGCCATGCTGGGCGCCAACGGCATCAGCCTGGAGTACCAGACCGGTCGACACCTGCTCAACCTGGAGAGCGTCCTCACCTACGAGGGGACGCACGACATCCACGGCCTCGTTCTGGGCCAAGCCGTGACGGGCATCGCCAGTTTTGCTTGACTGCCTACAAGGAATCGATGGGCGGATTCGGACTCTCGCTCTCGATGACAGGCGCTTCGCCTGAGGACTCTCCATACCCCGCGAACAACGTGTTGTAAGGCCAGCGCAGCAGGTTGCGCTCGGCGGCAAAGGCCAGCGCGGCCGTGCCGATGATGCTGAACAACACCACGGCATACACAGCGTCCTGAATTGCGGCGCCGGAGGCCATCCCCGCCTGGAGCGGAAGGGACGCCAGCGCGGCCGCGGCCAGGCCCTTGGGAATCATGATCGAGGCGATGGTGGCGTCGTAGCGTGGCGTGATGCGGCTGACGGCCAGTCTCACGACGAACAGGCGGATGACATAGAGCCCGAAGGTCATCACCAGTCCAAGCAGGATCAACCACTCGTGCGTCAGCCGGATGGACAAGCCCAGGTAGACAAAGAAGAAGGTCTTCAGCAGGAAGACGATCTCGCATAGAAAGAGCTTCTCCGTCTCATTGAGGTGCTCCCTCTTCACCTCCGCAAGCCGCTGGATGAAGGCAACCCGCCATCGCATGTCCTGCACGTTGCCCAGGATCAGTCCGAACACCAGAGCGGCGATGGCGCCGCTGAACCCGCTCAGCTCCGTCACGCCAAAAACCACGAAGACGAAGGCCGGCGTGAGAAAGATGCTGTTGTCCAATTTTCTGGCCCGCTGCAGCAGGTAGGACCACGCCAGCGAGGCCATGCCACCAATCACGGCCGCCACCAGGAAGGACAGTCCGATCTGTCTGGCCATCAGCGCCAGTTCGTAGCGCTGGAGTGCCGCCGCCTTGATCAGGGCCAGCGCCAGGACAATGCACAGCACGTCGCTGATCGCTGACTCCAGCAGCAGCGTGGTGCGCGCCCGAGTCGTGATGCGCAGCTTGTTGATCATCGGGATCACCACGGCGGAGGACGTGCCGCCCAGGATGGCGCCCAGCAGCAGGCCGTCCAGCAGGGTCAAGCGCAACAGGGTGAAGGAGAGGACCGTGGTCACCACCATCGTTCCCAGCAGGTTGAGCACGGTGAGCAGCATGCCGCGCCCCAGAGAGGCGCGCAGGGTGGCGAACTTCAAGCCCAGGCCGCCCTCGAACAGAATGATCACGAGGGCCACCGTGGTGAAGATCTGGCCAATGCGGCCGAAATCCCCCGGCGAGATCAGGCCGGCCACCGGGCCGATCACAACTCCGATCAGGACAAGGGGAAGCACATCGGGAATGCGTGTTGCCTGGAAGAGTCCGGAGAAAAGGTGGGCAAGAAAGACAAGCATACCGACAATAGTGATGAAGATGGCGGTCTCCATGTCCGGCTACCTCACGCCATGCAATGATTGGAACTGGACCCTCAATGGGCTTCGTGCCCGTGTCAAGGGTCCTTCGGCGGGGCAGTGAAGACCGCGCCGCGGCCCGTTCAGCCTTCTCCCGGGGATCCGGCCGTCGGGGACCATGAATAAAAGCCAATAGCCCGGGGGGAGTGTCGCATTTCTTGCGCTCTCAATGAGGCCGTTGCCAGGACAGCGTCACGCCTCAAGGGTCCTGGAGCCGCAGTGCCGCTCCGCCATTTCGTCCAGCAGGGACAGCCACTCGGCGCGTAGTTCCGGCCCTTCCACCACCACGTCGGGCACCCAGGATAGCAGGTAGCGGAGCAGCGGGTCGCCCGCTGTGTGGCGGAGATCAAGGTAGAAGCGCCCACCCTCCTCGCGGAGGTCGGGCCAGGACTGCTCCCGCGCCAAGCGCCCCAGCGAACCTTCCAGCCGGACCCGTGTGCGTCCCGGCCCGTCGTCCTGGAAGAGCCGGCACTGCTTGAGGCGCTCCGCGGGCGGCTCGGGGAAGCTCTCGGCCAGGACACTCAACTCCACGATGCGGTCCAGGCGGAAGATCCGCTCCGCCTGCTGGTCCCGGTCGAGGGCCTGCAGGTACCAGATGCCGTGCTCCTGGAAAGGCTTCCAGGGTTCAACCAGGCGCGGGCGCAGACGATCCGAGTTGCGGCTGTAGTACCACATCCGCAACAGGCGTCGCTCCCGGGCCGCGTCCAGCACCTTGTCCAACAGGGCGGCATCCAGGGCGGGGTCCACTTGCGAGCCCACCTGCTGGCGAAGGCGCTCGGCCACGCCCGGCTCGTCGCCGCCCAGGCCGTGCTCGATGCGGCCCAGCAGCGTTTCCAGGTCCAGGTCTGCCGCCAGTCCGGCCGCCGCCAGCTGGGCGGCTCCCAGGCGCAAGGCGAGCAGCTCCGGCGGCAGCAGGCGCACGGCCCGCTCGAAGAGGCCGCCCGTGTGGACATGGAGGCGGCCCTCCTCCTCCCACACGTCGATCAATTCCCCCTCGTCATGGCCGCCCCAGGCCAGGGAGCTGGCGCTCTGGATGAGGGCGAGCAGCTCCGGCCGCGACAACTCCAGCTCGGTGCAGGCTTCTTCAATGGGACGACCGTCCAGGTGGGCCAGGCGGGGCAAGAGGTTGAGGATGGTGCGCAGATCCAGCGTCCTGCTCATGCGGCCTCCTCGCCGCGGGAACGGCTCAACCAGCGAGCCAATTCTTCCTGCAGGGCGGGCGGTCTCAGCAGCCGCGCCTGTCGTCCCCAGGCCAGCAGCCAGCGGAAGAAGGCTCCGGCCTCCTCCACCGGCAGGACCACGTGCAGGCGCCCATCGGTCCTGCGCTCCAGGCGGCAAGGCGGCGTGACGGAGGCCAGGCCCCGCTCCACCAGACCGGCCACGGCGGCCTCGAACTCCACGGTTGCGTCGCGCCCCTCCCCCAGACCCAACTCCCAGGCGGCCACCCCCGACGCTTCTTCGTGGGGCGGGGCCGGGCGGGCGGGCCGGTCGGTCAGTTCCAGATCTTGCATGCGGCGCAGGAGAAAACTGCGGGGTTCCTTTCGCAGGTCGCAGAAAGCGCGCAGCAGCCAGTTGCCCCGCCACGCCAGCAAGCGCCAGGGATGGACCGTGCGGGTGTCCGCCCGGTCGTGATGCAGCCCCTGGTATTCAAAGCGCAGGCAGGTTCCCCGCTCCAGGGCCGTCAGCACGGGCTCCAGCACGGCCAGCTCCTCGCGGTCACCCAGCCGCGGCAACGGCGGCAGACGCCGGACCAGCGCCTCCTCGACGGGCTGCCCGCTGCGGGCGGCCAACAGTTTCTGTCGGGCGGAGTCAATCCACTCACGAAAGGGGAAGTCAGGCCATTCCATCAGGGTGTCGCAGAGAGCGACGAGGCCGCGCTGCTCGCCTGGCGAGAGCCGCAGTCCCCGGGCGAAGACCTCGCGGCGGTCCAACAGGTAGACGTAGCGCAGGTTGCCGTCCTCGCTCAAGCCCTCCTGCTCCATGCAGTGCAAGGGCAAGCCCAGCTCCTTGAGCAGGGACCGGTCCCGCTGGAATTTCTTGCGGCCGGATTCGCCCGCTCCATAGGCCGGGATGTCGGTGAGGATCTCATCCAGCGTGCGCCCGAAGCGGTGATGCTGCAGGTAGGCAACCAACGTGAGTTGGCGTTCTTGCGGCGTCATTCCCCTCCCGGGACTTTCTCGATCACCTCCGGATGCCCGCAGCGTCACGAGAACAGTCCATGCCGGCGCCGCAGGTAGAAGAAGATGGCAAGCAATTGCTTCTTCGGCATGTGGGCAAAGGCCTGCTCCTGCCCGCGGTAAACGCTGGACAAGCTGCGCACCAGCTCCTTCTTGGTGGCCGGCACCCAAAGGTCTTTCTGCGGTAGCATCCCTGTCTCCTTTCCTGGATTTCAACTACAGGACAAGTAACAGGGGGGTGGGACATCGCGCAGAGGGCGGCCGCGGCCGCCCTCTGGATTCCTGCTGTTGAAGATCGGGATCAGAAGGCCAGGCTGACACCCATGCTGACGGCCGAGTAGGTGGCGATGCTGTAGTCCAGATTCCAATTGATGATGCCCAGGCGGATGTTCGTGCCCAGGGTGAGTCGCATGGTATTGTCGCTGGCCAGGTCGAGACTCACCGGCTGCACCACCTGTCCGGCGGGATCCACATCGGTGGGAACCTCGACGATGAAATCGTAGGACACCTTCATGCTGGCGTCCTCGTACATGAGGCCGGCGTAGGGCGTCAGGTTGAGGAAGCGCCAGCCAAAGGTCTTGCTCGCGTTCAGGCCCAGGGCGAAGGAGCTGCAGTCGAAGATGTCGCCCACCTGAATGCTCTGCGTGAAGAGGCTGGCCGCCACGTCCACCGGCAGCTTCATGTCCAGCCAGACCGCCGGGTTGTGCTGAATGCCGAATCCCAAGTACTTGAACTCACCCAGGTCGCTGTCCAGCTCGACGGCCGGCAGGTAACGCAGGGTGAACTGCGTCCCGTAGAAGGTGCCCAGGGTCAACTGGGGCGCCACGAAGGGAAGCAGGCTGATGTCGGCCAAGCCCCCGAAACCGCCGAAGGGCAGTTTCAAGTCGTAGGCGGGCAGGGTGTAGGGGTTGCCGAAGGCCGTGTAGGTGTCCCCACCGAAAGCGACGGTGACCGAGTCCGTGGGCGCGCCAATCACTGTCGCCCCCGAGATGCGCACCGTGCTGTTCTGGCCCGTCAGCTGCCGGACCAGCTCGTTGCGCACGCTGGCTGGCAAATATCCCTCGGTCCGCTCGTACTCGTCAACCAGTTGTCCGGCCTGCCCGTTGGAAAAACGGAATTGGCCCTGCACGTCGAAATGGCTGGCGTCGGTTGGGAAGAAGGAGCCCATGAGGGCGACGCCTGCTTCAAGGTTGAAGCCCAGCTTGTCGGCCTTGGGAGCGCGGTGGAACCAGCCGGAGTTGAGATTGGCGCCAAGGGCGGAGGAGATGGGGGCGACATACTGCGCCGCCGCGTCGGCTGACAGGTCGTTGAGGGTTTCTTCCAGCGTCTGCCCGCGTGATGCCCCGGCCTGCAGGAGGACCGCCAAGGCGCCGGCGATCAGAGTCCGTCCAAGGGAGTCGGATCCATGCTTCATTTGATTGTTCCTCTCATTGGGTGCCGCAATTATCGACACCCGCCGAGAGAACATGCAGCAGTCAAATGAAAATGTGCCGCATCAGGCGCCACGGGGTCTGACGCCCGGCGTAGGGTTACTTGTTGCGGGAGATGAGGTCCAGGATGTTCTGCTCGCCCGTCATGCCCACCAGCTGGTCCACCGGTTGCCCGTTCTTGAACAGGATCATGGTGGGGATGCCGCGGATGTTGAAGCGCGAGGCAAGGGCCTGGTTCTCGTCCACATTGACCTTGCCGACCCTGGCGCCCAGGTCCGGCGTGGCCGCCACCTTCTCCAGCACGGGTGCCAGCATGCGGCAGGGTCCGCACCACTCGGCCCAGAAATCCACCAGGGTCAGGCCACTGTCAACCGTGCCCTGGAAATTGCTTTCGTCCAGTTTGATGATGCTCATTGGATCTCCTTATGGATTGGCTCTGTCAGCATTCCTCTGGTTCACCGCCCGCTGTCTCCAACATCATGGGCAGGATGTTCTCCAGGGCGGCGAGATAGGTCTCCATGCCTTTCCTCACCAGCTCCCGTTCAGCGGGGGGGATCTGCTCAATCAGCTTGCGGGTGATGCGTCCGGCATGGCCCATCTGGCTGCGCACCCGGGCCGAACCCTCGTCCGTGATGCGGATGAGAATGACCCGGCGGTCGTCCGAAGAGGGCTCGCGATGAATCAGGCCCTTGCCGCGCATGGCGCCGGACAGTGAATCGCGCTCGTCGGAGAGGGTGTCGCCGATGCGCGTCATGCGGCTGCAAGCCACTCCAATCTCATCGGCCAGCGCTTTCATGGACATGTCCCGGGGCAGCGTTTCCAGCTGTT
Organism: bacterium; assembly: GCA_030685015.1. Taxonomy (NCBI): domain Bacteria; species bacterium. The sequence continues at coordinate 33,015 of JAUXWS010000059.1, read as the reverse complement.
CCTTGCGCAGCATGCCATCTCGGTAGCTCTGGCGCATGCAGCGCGGCAGATGCTGGTTCTCCTCCGTGGACGACAGCTGGCGCAGGGCGATGCGGCGGCGGATCTCCGGTTTGTTTTGGCGGAAACGCTCAAGCAACTGAAGGGTGAGGCACTCCATCCGGCCCAAGCCGCTGCAGCGCTGCCGGACGAAGTTGGCGCGGTCCGTCAGCAGGGTGAACTGGTCCATCAAGTGCTGGAAGGCCGTCACCTGGGCTTCTGAGGGTGATTTTGCTTTCATGGGTGAAATATAAAGAGCCGAAACTTTTCCTGCAATCAATCGTCAAGCGGCTTTTCCTGGCAGAGCGACTGGACCCAGGCCAGGTAGGCCTCGCCCACCGCGGCGGGCTCCAGTGCCACGAATTCCGGCAGTTCATAGGGGTGGATGGCGGACAGGCGCTGCTCCAGCGCCTCCAGCCGCTCATCCACGGTCTTGATGAACATGAGGCACTCCGGCTCCTCCTCCAGCCGGCCCTCCCATGGATAGATCGAGACACAGCCCGGCTGCAGTGTCACGCAGGCGGCCAGGCCCTCCTCCACCAGCTGCCGCGCCATGTCCTTGCCCTGGCGGGCGCTGCCCACCGTGGTCAGCACGATCCGCATTCCTCTCATGATCCATCCTCATGTGGCTGGTCCGCCGCCTCTTCATCCTCAAGGTCGTTTCCTAATTTCACATCATCGAAGGAAGCGTCGGCATGAAGTTCTCCCAGCTTTTGCGACCCGAACACGTCCTGGTCGGCGCCAAGGCCGCCGACGCCAGCCATGCCATCAGACAGCTTGTGCAGCTGCTGGCCGCGACCGGCGCGCTGAAGGAACCGGAGCGGGCCCTGCCCCTGGTCCTGGAACGGGAGCGGGAGTATGCCACCGGCATCGGCGCCGGGGTGGCCATTCCCCATTGCAATTGCCTGCTCTTGCCCGAGGGCCTGGTGGCGGCCGGACTCTTCGACAATGGCGTCGATTTCGGTGCGCCCGATGGCCCGGCCCGGCTCGTTCTCCTGCTGCTTAGTCCGCCGGGCAATTCGGGCGGCCATCTCAAACTGCTGGCGCGCATTTCCCGCCTGGCCCGCCACGGCCTCTGCCAGCGCCTCGCGGAGCAGGCAACGCCCGAAGCGGTCATCCTGGGCTTCGCGGAGGCGGAGCGGGATTTTCTGGACCTTTAGCCCGAGCGTGCCCTGACCACGACGCCGGCGCATCCGGCGGAGGTGCCATCTGCGTCGTCTTGCCAAGAACGAATTCCTGTCCCTGGGTGCGTTGCTGCGGCCGGCCGGCCGGAGCGAGGCGGGCTGTGTGCTGGTGCCGGGCATCAAGTGCGCGGTGGAGTACCTGCGGGCCGGAGCCTGGCCTGACCTGATCCTGGTCGGGGAAGAACTCGAACCTGAATTGAAGGGTCTGCTGGGCGAGGATGTCTGGCAGCGGGCCGATCGCGAGGATCGCCTGCGTCGCCCGCGCCCCCACGAGTTGTCACGCCTGGCGGACCAACCGCATCCGGAGGGCCTTCTGCTGGCCGGCCCCATGCCCCGGCGGTCGCCACCGGATCGATCCCCGCCCCGGGTGGTGTTCGACGGCGTGCAGGATCCTGGCAATCTGGGGACCATGCTGCGCACCGCCCTGTGGTTCGGCCTCGACCGCGTCTGGCTGCTGGCGCCCTGCGCCGATCCCTGGAGTCCGCGCGGCATCCGGGCGGGCATGGGCGCCGTCTTCCATCTGGCGGATTGCCGTGTGTGGGAGCCGGCGGACTTCGCGGCGTGGGCCAGAGAGCAAGGAGTCCGTCTGCTGGGTCTGGACGCCGGCGGCGACCGGCCCCTCCACGAACACCTCTTCCAAGAGGGAGAGGTGCTCGTCCTGGGGAGCGAAAGCCATGGCCTGCGCCTGCCGGCGGAGCTGCTCGCCGGCCGTTTGCGCATCCCCGGCGCCGGACAGGCGGAGAGCCTGAACGTGGGACACGCCTTGGCCATCTGCGCCTGGCAGCAATGGTTGGCCCGGCATGGCGCGCCCTGACCTTCCGCCCGCCGTGTGGCTCATCCCCTGGGCCGGGCTGCTCATTCTGCCCGCCGCAGGCAGCGGTCCCATCGGCAGCCGCCTGGGCGTCCTGTTCGCGGAGCTGTTGCTGGGCCTGCCCGCCCTGCTGGCCACTCCGCCGATCCTGCGGCCGGAGATCCTGCCCTTTCCCCGCCTCCCGCGGAATTGGCTGCTGGGCGCCGTCCTGCTGGCGCCGCTGGCGGCCGTGCTGCACGCCCTTGTCGCCCTGCTTGTCAACCACCTGTTTCCCATGCCATCCGACCTGGAGGAGACCCTCCGCCAGGCCCTCGTGCCCGGCAGCCCGGCCGAAGCCCTGCTCATCGGCGCATCCTTGTTGATCGTGGCGCCCATCATGGAGGAGATCTTCTTCCGCGGCTTGCTTCCCTGGCTGTGGAAGCGCCACTTCCCGCGCGGGGCGGTGGCGGTCCCGGCCCTGCTGTTCGCCGTGTCACACGCAAATCCCTGGGCCTTTCCCTCCCTCCTCCTGCTGGGACTGCTGCTGGGCCTCCTGCGCGAGCGCAGCGGCTCCCTGCTGCCCGGCATCCTGATCCACGGCGCCGTCAACCTGCTGGGCTACGGCCTTCTGCAGTGGCCCACGCCGCCGGGAAGCTGATGGCGCGGCCGGCGCGCCGGGGCAACTGCTACCTTCCCGCCACGGATTCCTGCCTTGATCCATAATGAACAGGTGAGCATGGAGCGCGTCCGCATCGGCTTTCTGCACCAGCGCGAGGATGTCCAGCTAAGGCTCCCGGCCGGCACACGGGCCTGGAGTGACGGCCGGGATTGGCCGCTGTCCGGCGACTGGCGCTTGGCGTGCTCCGCAACTCGCACGGGACAGATCCAGCAAGCCATCAAAGTTCTGGAGTGCGCCGACCTGCCTCTGGCCGAGGAGGCCGCCGACCAGCTCAGGCGGGCAGGTCTGGCCGTCGAGCTGCGCGCCCATGCCCGGGGCGCCGCCTGGCCGCTGGCGACCGCGCCAGCCACGTGGCTGCTGGCCCTTCCCCTGGGTGAGCCCTGCGCCGCCCAGCCCGGCGAGCACATGCTCCGCGAGCAGCCGTGGCCAGGGGACGACCCGCTCCTCGAGCGGGTGCGAAGGGCCCTGGGCGACCTGCCGACCCGCACCGCTGGAATCGACCCGCCCCTCTGGCACCTCCAGGCCCCGGCCCGCTGTCGGTGGACGGTGCTGGCGGCGGAGGGCACGTTGGCCTTGTGCGACAAGGACGGGCGCCGCGTGGAGGCGGCGGGTCCCCTCCGTTTCCTCGTGCCGCAGGGCGAAGCAGCGCGGGTTGGCGAGGTGCGGGTCGGCATCGGCTTCCACTGGGATCACCGCGAGACGCTGGCCTACGAGGACACGCTGGAGGCGTGGATCGAGCCGTCGGGGCGGATCGGCCTCATCAACGAATTGGACCTCGAGCGCTACCTGGCCAGTGTCAACTCCTCGGAGATGACGGCGGACTCGCCGCCCGACCTCTTGCGGGCCCAGACGGTGGCGGCGCGCAGCACCCTGCTCGCCACCCGCGGCCGCCATCACGCCGGGGAGCCTTTCGACATCTGCGCCGACGACCATTGCCAGTGCTTCCGCGGCTGCGGCGCCATCGCCGCCGCGAGCGATGAGGCGGCCCAGGACACGCGGGGAGTGGTGCTGACCCACGCCGGCCGCGTGTGCGACGCCCGCTACTCCAAGAGCTGCGGCGGCATCGTGGAAGCCTACGAGCACGTCTGGGAGGACCAGGCGGTGCCCTACCTCCCAAGCTTCCGGGATACCTGCGTGCCGGATCCCGGCTTTGTGCGGCCGGCCAGCGAAGAGGCGTGGCGGGACTGGATCCTGGCGGCCGAGTCCGTCTGGTGCAACACCGAGGAGTTCAAGCTGCCACCCGGCCTGGCTTTCAGCGACGGCTTCTACCGCTGGCGCGTCGAGCTTACCCGCGACGAGGCGGCCGCCCACATCCGCCGCACGACCGGGAAAGCCTTCCGGCGCTTGTTGGATCTGACGCCCCTGGAGCGCGGCGCCTCCGGCCGCCTGCGCCGGCTGCTCGTCCGCACCGATGCCGGGGACTTCACCCTGGGCAAGGAGCTGGCCATTCGCCTCGCCCTGTCCGCCACCTGCCTCTACAGCGCGGCCATCGTGCTGGACTGGGAGGGGGACACGCTGCTGATCCGCGGCAAGGGCTGGGGCCACGGCGTGGGCCTTTGCCAGTTGGGCGCCACGCGCATGGCGCTGGAGGGTCGCCCCTGGCGGGAGATCCTGGCCCATTACTATCCGCACACCGCGCTGGTGGCGATCAGACAAGCGGAGGCCCCATGATCCACGACTCCATCCTCTCCCTGGCCAACAACACGCCCCTGGTGCGACTCAACCGCGTCTGCGCGGACTTGGCCCCTGTCTTCCTGGCCAAGGTGGAACGTTTCGGACCCACCGGCAGCGTCAAGGACAGGGTGGCCGTGGCCCTGGTGGACGATCTGGAGCGGCGCGGACTGCTCAAGCCGGGTGGCACCGTGGTGGAGGGCACCAGCGGCAACACGGGGATCGGTTTGGCCATGGTTTGCGCCCAGCGGGGCTACCGCTGCGTGATCGTGATGCCGGAGAAGATGAGCCGGGAGCGCGAACTGATGCTGCGCGCCTTCGGGGCCACCGTCATCCGCACCCGCACGGAGCTGCCCCACGACCACCCTGAGAGCTACTCGGGGGTGGCGGAACGCATCGCGGCGGAGACGCCCGGTGCGGCCCTGGCCGGCCAGTTCAGCAACCAGGCCAATCCGGACTGCCACTATCGCTTGACGGGGCCGGAGATCTGGCGTGACACGGATGGGCGGGTGGACGCCTTCGTGATGGGCATGGGGACAGGCGGCACCATCAGCGGCAGCGGCCTCTTCCTCAAGGAGAGGAACCCGGCCATCCGCATCATTGGCGCGGATCCGGCGGGCAGCAGCCTGAAGCGCTTCTTCGACACGGGCGACCTGGTGGAGGGGGGGCCTTATCAAGTGGAGGGCATCGGCCTGGACTACAAGCCCGACACTCTCAACCTGGGTGTCGTGGACGAGGTGCATGAGATCCGCGACGCCGAGAGTTTCCACTGGGCCCGCCGCATCATTCGCGAGGAGGGCATCCTGGTGGGCGGCAGCAGCGGCACCATCCTCGCTGCCGCCCGCCGCGCGGCCCGCACCATGACCAGGGAACAGACGGTCGTGGTGGTGCTCTGCGACAGCGCCGAGCGCTACCTGAGCAAGTTCCTCGACGATGACTGGATGTGCGCCAACGGTTATGATCCCGAGGCGGTCTTCCCCTGAGCGGGGCGGCACTCAGAAACAGCAGCGGTTGCGGCCGTCCGCCTTGGCCTTGTAGAGCAGGGTGTCGGCGCGCTTGAGCAGCTCCTCCGGGGTCTGGGCGCCCGAGCTGCCATCGTAGACGGCGATGCCCAGACTGATGGTGATGGGCAAGCCCTGCCCCGACACATGGCGGAAGGGCTCCACCGCCACGGCGCGACGGATCTTCTCTCCGGCGACCCGCGCCGCGTAAAGGCCCGTTTCCGGCAGGAGCACGACGAACTCCTCCCCGCCGTATCGCACTGCCACATCCGATCCGCGCAGCAGGGCCAGCAGGCGCTCGCCCAGTTCGCGCAGGACCTCGTCCCCCTGCTGATGCCCATAGGTGTCGTTGACTCTCTTGAAGTGGTCGATGTCGATGATGATGCAGGCCAAGGGGCGCTTGTAGCGTTGGCAGCGGGTGAACTCCCGGCTGAAGAACTCGTCGAAGTAGCGGCGGTTGAAGAGCCCGGTCAGCTCGTCCACGGAGGCCATCCGCTGCAGCTTCTCGTTGGCCGCCTTCAGGCTGTGCGCCAGCTCCTCGGCCTGCCGGCGCGCCGTGGCCAGCTCCCGATTGAGCTGCTCGTAGGTCTTGTTGATTTGGGTCAGCTCCTGGTTGGCCACGTCCAGGATCTCCGTGTAGCTCTTCAGTCCCGGCAGGTCCAGCCCGTATTGCCGGGCAACATCCAACACCTCTTCTCGGATGGAGCGGAAGAACTCGTCCACCTCGCCGGGACTCATCGAGATCATGCGGGCGGCCTTCACTTTGTAGTCGGCGATCGCCGCCCCTTTGGCCGGGCTGTAGAAGATGTTGGCGGCCTGCCGGGCCAGGTGCACCACGCGGCAGATGGCGCGCACATCCTCGGGCTCGCCCTCGCTGCCGGCCAGGTCGTGGTGATAAAGGATGGGTCGGGAGAGCAGGTCCGGGATGTCCCAACGCTCGAGCAGACACTGTCCCAGGCGTTCGTGCGACACGGCGAAGTCCTGCACTTCCGCCAGCACGATGTCCTGCCCGCCCGCCACCTCGTCGTGGATCACCTGGGCATAGGTCTCGCCGTGCAGCTTGAGTTGGGCCAGCATGCCCACGTCCATGAGCAGGGCTGCCATGAAGCACTCGTCCAGAGGCGGACGACCCAGGACCTGGGCGATCTTGCGTGCCGTCACGGCGGAGAACAGGCTACGTTCCCAGATGATCCGCATGTCATGCAGCGCCGTGCCCGTCTTGAACATGACGTCCACCACGCCGGCCGAGATGACGATGGATTGCACCGTGTCGAAGCCGAGAATGACCACCGCCCGCTGGATGCTGCTCACCTGGTGCTGCAGGCCGTAGAAGGCGGAGTTGACCACCTTGAGGATGCGCGAGGAAAGGGCCGGGTCGGCGCCGATCAGCTCGGCCACTTGTTTGGCCTGGGAGTCCCCGCTGTTGATGAGCTGGGTGACCCGGTTGATGACGGGCGAAAGGGAGGGGAGATCGTCAATCCGGTCGATGAGGATCTGCGGATCCGTCGCCCGGTTCCCGCCTTTGTTGAAAGAGGCTGATCGTGCTGCGCCCAAAAGCCTTGGCCCTCAACAAAATCAATCCTTCGGCCGCTGGCTTCAGCTGCGACGGGTGCTCCACCACCAGCAGTCCTTTGTTGGTCAGGATATCGGCTTGGCCAAGGGCTGTCATCAGTCGTGGATAGTCCGTTTCGTCATACGGAGGGTCGACAAAAATCACGTCCCAGCGCTGGGTCGGACGGCGCCGCAGGAAGCTGCCGACCTCAAGGCGCAGGACGACCCCGGTGGACTCCTCGCCAAGATGGCGCAGGTTGTGTTCTATCAGCCGCACGGCCAGCGGCGCCCGATCTACAAAGGTGACCTGCCGGGCCCCCATGCTGAGGGCGAGCAGACCCAAGCCCCCGCAGCCGGCAAAGAGGTCCAGTACCATGGACTCGGGGAAGTGGTCGCGCAGGACGTTGCCCAACCAGTCGCGCATGCGCCCCGTGGTGGGTCGGATGCGCTCATCGGGCGGCGTCTTCAGGCGGCGCCCCTTGTGCTGGCCGAACAGGATCTGCATCAGGGCCGCCCGGCCTTGCCCGGGAGAAGGGTGACCTGCCACCCCAGGGCGGCGCCGCGCGGATGGTCGGGGGAGAAGCGCCAAGCGGTACCCTTGCCCGGTTGCTCCGCCCGGCGCCGCTGAAGGGTAAGGCGCACCGGCGGAGGATCAAGCTGGCCGGCCAGTTCCGCCAGACTGGCCACGGCGAAGCGTCGCACGGGGCGGGTGGCGTCCTCACCCGCCATCCCGCCAGGCAGGACCTCCGAGAATTCCAGGAAATAGGTGGTGGGACCCACGCGGCTCACGCGGGAGGGCCTGCCCAGCACCTCGGTCAGGCGACGACCGGGCGGATGCTCCACCCGGACGAGCATGCCGCCGGCATCCAGCACCATGAAATCCGGCAGCTCCGTCTCGTGGGCGGCCAGTTCGCGCAGCAAACCGACCCAGGTCCCCGTGTCGCCCGTCGGCGCTGGCTCCAGTGATGCTGGCAGGGTGTCGGCCACAGCCGGCTGTAGCGGCTGGACGTGCAGGGACTCGGCGGGGGCTTGCGACAACGCGGCCACCACCGGCGCCTCGTCCCTGGACGAGCTGCCCCGGCGCATGATCATCCATCCGGCGGCGACGGTCAGCAACAGGATCCCCGCCAGAACCGGCGCCAGGCCGCGCCAGGGCGTCACAGGTTCAAACCGTTCGGCCGCAAGCCGTTCTTGCAAGTTCCGCGCCCGCTCAAGATCCAGGCGGAAGACAACCGGCTCGTCGCCCAGGGGCGCCAGTTCCACCAGGATCCAGCCCAGCTCGTCGGCCATCGTCCGGCAGAACTGGACCAGGTTGTGGCGCACGGCCAGGAGGCGTGTCTCGCCGGCGACGGCCTGGACCTGATCATCTCCCGCGACTTCCTGGAAGTCGAAGAGGTATTGCTCGGATTGTTCCGGGGCGTTGCAATCAAGCTCCCAGGCCACGTGATGGATTGGATGCCGCAGGGATTCTATGCCTGTGTAGGGCAGGCGCAGACAGACCTGGCCCCAGACGGGCGGCAGCCGAAGGCGGATGCGGGTGCCGGCCCCGGGCAATTCGATGCCATGGTCATCACGCAGGTGTTCGGCGATGAGGCGGGCCAGTTCGCCGGTCTGGATCAGCTTGGAATGAATCTGGTAGGCAAGAGGGGCCTCCACGGCACCTTCGGCGCCGTGGAGGACAATCCGATCTTCAAACAGCGCAACATCAACCAGATGGTTGATCATTCCCACGATTTGGTGCCGTTGTAGATGTACCCGTGGTTCTCCGGCGGCTTCACCTCGAAGAGCCGCTTCAGACCTCTCTGATACTTCTCCTCGCCCGTGATCGGGCTGTACACGGCCAGGCCCACCGTGTCAACCTTGACCGCATCGAGGGCCGGCTGCATGCGCACTCTTGCCACCAAATCCTTGATGCGCTCGTCGGCCAGCAGCCGGTTGAAGGGCTCCGCCAGCTTGCCCTGGAACTCGGGGAAGAGCAGGTCCGTGCGCAGGGCGTCCGCTGTGTAATAGTCAAGAGAATCCACCCCGGCCACCCGGGACTGGTCGGCCGTGGCCACCAGCTCCTGGCGGGGCTTAAGCTTTGGCAGAAGGGCCAGTGTCTCCTTCACCGTGACCGCAACCTGGGTTTCATCGGGAATGCGGTACTGGGCGTTGCCAGCCGTCATGGCCGAATCCGCCAAGACGCCAAACACGGTTCCGATGGCCGTCGAGGCTAGATCCTTCAAGGCCCCCAGGAAGGCGTGCTGTTGGCCGGGCGTGGTGATGGGCTCGCCCGCGGCGCCGTCAATGGTGAAACGGTAGGCGCCCTTGAAACCGTACTTGCAGACGTGTTTCATCAGGAAGGGCTGCTTCGTGGTCGGGCAGACGCCGATCTCGTCCAGGGGCAGGCTGAGGCTGTAGGATTTCACCGGCATTCGCGCGCTGGGTCCCGCGGCGAAGAGTGATGTCGTACCGGGACGGGCAATGAACTTGCCCTGGGTGGACGCCCACAGGTCGCGGCTGAGGTCGCCCGCCTTGCGTTCGATGACGGTGATGGGGTGCTCGGAATCCAGGCAGAGGGTGTCGGAGCCGATGCCCGCGTAGAGCGGCTTCACCTGGGCCACGATGCGCACCTGGTAGAGGTCCAGGCCGCCACCATCCGGTTGAGCCACGGTGTTGCGGCCCAGGTCATGAATCGTGAAGTCCTTGATGCGCATCGTGTCTTCCGTGGTCACCAGGAGGCTGTCGCGAATCAAGGCCTGTAATTGAGTCAGGCGTTGTTCGTCCTCCTCCGTGCGGAACTCGACCCGAAGCAGGTCCTCCCGCTCCGCCATCAGATCCATGTTCATTTTGACTTCGATCTCAAAATGGACCGGCTCGGCATCAATGAAGGTCGTGTCGAGGGCGCTCACGATCTCATCGATGGAATGGGGATAGCGCTTGTTGAAATAGACGAAGAGACTGCCGGCGTTGTGGAGGTTCTCCAGCCGCAGCTGGGCGGTCTTCAGATCCCGCGCCTGCTGTTGCCATTGCTGCTTGGGGAACCAGATGGTGTAGCCCAGCACCACGATGAGGATCGCGATCAGCACTTTCAGCACGATGCTGCCACCCGGGGACTTCTGCACGGCCGCCATGGGCGCTCCTGTCATTTTGCGTCGCGGCGGCCGGCGCCGGCTGGTTGAGGCGGCGAAGCCGGGGTTCCGGACGCGACCTTGTCGCTGCCAATCCCCACCTGACCCTGTAGTCGTGCGAAGGTGGCGGGTCCGATGCCCGGCACTTCCATCAGATCCTCCACCCGTCGGAAGGCCCCGTGTCGACGCCGCCAGGCCAGGATGCCGCCGGCCTTGGTCGGCCCGATGCCGGGCAGCTCCAGCAGGGCCAGGCTGTCGGCATGGTTCAGGTCCAGCGCTTGTGTCGGTCCGGCCAGGCTGGCCGCGGCCGGCCCGGCGCCACTCGGCGCGCCACTGTCGGCGGCCAGTGCGGCGCCTGTCCGCATGAAGGCAAGGTCAAGGCTGTCAAGCGGAAATGGAGGGTCCGGCTCCCGCCAAACCCGCCACCCAAGCATCAAATATCCCGCGCCCACCAGGGCGATCACCACCGCGGCGGCGCGGCGCTCCTCAGGCGTCAACCACTGTTTCAAACCTACCAATCCCCGTCTGAACTTGCCTTTCAGCCGAAGATGTGGTTGACCAGCTTTTTGAAAAAGCTCTTGCTCGTCCCTTGGGGCGAAACATCCTCCATGCCGCGCAGCTTCTCGAACAATCGCCGCGTTTCCGCCCCGAGTTCCCTAGGTGTGTAAAGGTGGATGCGCACCACCTGATCGCCCCGGCGACCGCCCCGGCCCTGGATGCCCTGGCCTCTCATGCGCAGCAGCGTGCCGCTTTGCGTGCCGGCGGGGACCTTGAGCGAGGCCTCGCCTCCCAGCACGGGGACCTTGATTTCGCCGCCCAGCACGGCCACCGGGATGCTGACCGCCTGCTCCAGCAGGATGTCGTCGCCGTGGCGCTCGAAGACGTCGTGTTCCTGCTCGCGCAGCACCACCACCACGTCGCCCCGCGCCTTGCCGCGCGGCCCGTGGTTGCCCTGCCCGCGCAGACGGATGTAATTGCCGTCCTCCACGCCGGGCGGAACCTTGATCAACACGGTGGTGTCGCCTTTTTCCAGGCCGCTGCCCTGGCAGCTCCGGCATGGGCTGCGCACGACGCGCCCCTCGCCGCCGCAGTTCTGGCAGACCACGATGTTCTCGATCATGCCGAGAAAACTGCGGGACACCTGACGCACGCGGCCCTGTCCATGGCAGACAGGACAGGGCTCCGGTCGCGAACCATCGGCGGCGCCGCTTCCGTTGCAGGTGGAGCAGGGCTTCTGGATCTTGATCTTGATCCGCTTCTCCACGCCCTGGGCGATCTCCTCCAGGCTGAGATGCAAGGTCAACTGGAGATCCCGCCCGCGCTCCTGTGTTTGCCCACCGCCGCGGAAGAGCTCCTCGAAGCCGCCCATGCCGGCCTGCGAGAAGAAAGACCGGAAGAGGTCGAAGGGGTCGAAGTCGGGCTGCGGCCCGCTGTCGAAGCCCTGGGTGGCGGCGTGGCCAAAGCGGTCGTACTGGGGGCGCTTCTGCTCATCCGAAAGGACGGAGTAGGCCTCCGACACTTCCTTGAACTTCTGCTCGGCGTCCGGGTCCTTGTTGCGGTCCGGATGATAGGTGAGGGCCAGCTTGCGATAGGCTTTCTTGATGTCCGCCCCCGACGCGTCCCGCGGCACACCCAGGATTTCGTAGTAGTCGCGCTTGGACATGCCTTACCGCTTGTTGACAATCACCTGGGCGTGGCGGATCACCGTCTCGCCGTGCAGGTAGCCCCGCACATGCTCCTCAACCACCACGTCGTCCTCCCGCGCGGGATCCTGACTGATGGACAGGGCCTCGTGCCGCGTCGGGTCGAATGGCTCGCCACAGGCGCTGAAGGCTCGCACGTCCACCTGCTCCAGTTGGGCGGCGAATTTGTCCAACACCAGGTCCAGACCGCGGAAGAGGGTCGCCAGGTCCATTTCGGGAGTGGCGGTCTGCCGCACCCGCTCCAGGTCGTCCAGTGCCGGCAGCAAGGCCAGCACGACCCGATCCACCGCCTGGTCGCGCACGCGCAGCTGGTCCAGCTGGGTGCGGCGGCGATAGTTGTCAAACTCGGCGCGCAGCCGCAGCAGGCGGTCGTTGGCCAGGGTCAGTTCCTCGCGCAGGCGGAGGGCTTCCTGCGCCCCGTCCATCGGGTTGGCTGGCGGCACCTCCTCCGTCCAGGCCTCCGCCGCGCCATTGGCCAAGTCCTGTCCTGAGCCGGCGGGTGGCGGACCGGGGTCCGGGGGAGGACTTCCTGTGTGTGGTTTCTTGTGCTTGCTCATCCGATTCTGGCCGTATCCTTGTCTCTGTCCTGGGCGAATCTGCTGCTGATGAGATCCGCCGTGTACTTGACGAGATGCATGAGCCGCGAATAGTTCATGCGTCGCGGTCCGATGATGCCCAGGGCTCCCGGCAGGCTGCCCACGTGGTAGGATGCCGTGATCAGGCTGTAGTCGGCGGCGCGCTCCTCGGCGTGCTCGCGGCCGATGAGGACGCTGATGTCCTCGCCGATCTTGCTGGTCAGCAGGTGAAGGATGATGTCGCGATCCTCGTAGATCTCAAGGATGCTGCGAAAGCCGTCCTCACGGAATTCCGGGATGTCCGGGATGTTGCGCGCCCCATCCATGATCACGCCCTGGGACGCGCTGGGTGCGAAGAGGCGGTCGGCGCTGTCAATGAAGAGCCGCGCCACGCCGGCGCCTTCCCGCACGTCCGCCAGCCGGTCGGCGATGGTGTCGCGGATCTGGCGCAGGGTCAAGCCAGCCAGTCGCTGCTGCAGCATGCGGGCGAGCGGGAGAAGATCGGCCCCATCCACCCGGCTTTCAATCTCCAAGGTGACGGTACGGGCCAGCCCCGACGCGACGGTGATCACGACCAGCACGCGCGACCCGCCCAGCGGCACCAGATCAAGCCGTTCCAGCACCCCTTCCTCGAAGGCGGGGGCCAGCACGATGCCCAGGTTCCGCCCGATGCGGGACAAAAGCTGGGCGGTGCGCTCGAGGATGGCCTCCACATCGGGCATCAGCTCGTCCACGTTCTGCTGGATCAGTTGACACTCCTCCCGGGAGATGCGCTCCTGCTCCATCAGGTGGTTGACATAGACCCGGTAACCATGATCCGTCGGGACGCGACCCGCGGAGGTGTGGGGATGGGCCAGCAGGCCTTTTTCCTCCAAATCGGCCATGGCATTGCGAATGGTGGCGGCGCCGAGGTCCAGGCTCTGAATTTTCGAAAGTGTACGGCTTCCAACTGGGTTGGCCGTCATCACGAAATTATGAATAACATAACGGAGCACTTCGGCTTCCCGATCAGTGAGACCGGGGACATGCTTCGCCGGTATGGCGGTCGTGCTCTTCATGCATCCACGTCCTTCCGTGATGGAACTGGAAATAATAGAGGAATGCCCTGCGCCAGTCAAGTGATGGCGATCATGTTGATGAGGAGCAGCTTGCATTGCCAGTGGAGGGATTGTAAACTCTTGGTCTTTGCTGATCAACGACCTGGATACGGAGTCATGTCATGAAGCGCACCTTTCAGCCCAGCAACCGCAAGCGCCGCAACAAGCACGGTTTCCGCGCGCGCATGGCTACACCCGGCGGTCGCAATGTGCTGTCCGCCCGTCGTCGCAAGGGGCGCAAGCGCCTGACGGTCAGCCTTGCTCGATGAGCGGCTCCCCCGGTGCCGGATCCTCAAGGACTCCAACCGGATCCGCGAACTGCTGCAGCACGGTGGCCGTCGCCGCGGGCGGTACATCACCATCTACCTGGCACCATCGGAGCGGCCGCGGGCCGCTTTCCTTGTGCCCCGTCGCTATGGCAACGCCGTGCGGCGCAACCTGCAGAAGCGGCGGCTGCGGGAACTCTACCGCCGACACCGGGATCGCTTTCCGACAGATCGCGATTTGCTTTTCCTGCTGAGGGCTTCGGATCGCCGTCAACGTGGCTCGGAGCCGCTCGCCGTGGCTGACTGGCGCGGCCTGTTGAGGGACCTGAATGAGCTTTTCCCTGCCCCGCCGGGCCATGCAAGGTCTCATCCGCCTCTACCAGGTTAGCCTGTCGCCCCTGCTGCCGTCCCGCTGTCGGTTCCATCCGACGTGTTCCGCCTACGCCCACGAGGCGTTTGGCAAGTATGGTTTCGCAACCGCTCTGAGGAAGACCTTGTGGCGTCTGCTGCGCTGCCACCCGTTCTCCCGCGGCGGTCTTGACCTTCCCTGACAAAGGAGCCTCCATGGGAAGCGGCCTCGACAAGCGTTCGGTGCTGGCCTTCATCATCATCGGCATCATCGCTCTCTTCATGAGCACGGATACCTATCGCCGCTGGATCGGCATGCCCACCAGCGAGGAGCTTGCCGCAGCCAAGGCGGACAAGGTGGCCGAAGCGACGGTCCGACCCGATGAGGCACCCGGCCTGGCGACCAAGGACGCTCGACAAGAAACGGTGGCCGGCCTTGAGGCGGCGCCGGATCCTGTGGCCATCAACCCCGGGTCCGGCCAGGGTTTCGACTTCCCGGCGGGCCGGCCGGAGGAGCGCCAGCTTCGCGTGTCCACCAAGCTCTACGACGTAGTGTTCAGCACACGTGGCGCCACGATTGTCCGCCACGAACTGAAAGGACTCAAGAGCTACTGGGGCGACACCGTTGTGTTGATCGACGAAGGTCGCGCCAATCTCATCCCCGAATTCAATCTGGGCGGCCGCCAGGTGGACACAGCCACCTTCCTCTTCGAGTGCCCCCTGCCGGACATCACCATCGTGCCGGCGAACGGGGAGCAGCTTGTCGAATTTGCCTACACCGGTTCCGACGGCGGGCGCCTGGTCAAGCGCTACGTCCTGCGGGACGACAGTTATCGCATGGATGTGCTCATCCAAGTGCAGGATTTGAGTGAGCCGATCCGTCATCTCCGCTGGGGCCTGCGCTGGGAAAGCGGCCTCCATCTGACCGAGTCCAGCGCCATGCAGGACAACATGTACACAGAGGCCCTGGCGCTGGTGGGCGGCGAGATGGCCAATTTCCGTCTGGGCCGCAAGGCGGAATCCGGTGAAGACATCCGCAAAGGCAATGTGCATTGGGTGGCCACCCGCAACAAGTACTTCCAGCTTGCCTTGGTGCCGCTGGACGTCAAGGCCGACCAAGTCCGTTTCACGGGGCGCCAAAGCGACCCGGGCGGCGCCGATGCCCACGGGGAATACGCCTTCGACCTGGAGTTGCAGCTGGATCTGGACCACGCCCTCAGCCAGAGCTTCGCCCTCTATCTGGGACCGCTTCAGAAGAACGCGCTGGCCGACATGGACCCCTCCCTCCAGCAGAGCATCATGACCCGCACCAGCCTGGGCTTCATGGGTTTCATGTGGCCGTTGATCAAGCCCTTTGCCGCCATTGTCCTGTGGGTCTTCACCAAGCTGAATCTATTCATCAGCAACTACGGCGTCATCATCATCCTGTTCTCCGTTCTCGTGAAGCTCGCCGTCTGGCCACTCACCGCCAAGAGCCATCGCAGCATGAAGGAGATGCAGCGGATCCGGCCGCTGCAGGAAGAGCTCAAGCGCAAGTACGGCAGCAACCCCAAGAAGCTGCAGGAAGAGACGATGAAACTCTTCCGGGAGCACAAGGTGAACCCTTTCGGCGGATGTCTGCCCAACCTGCTGCAGATGCCGCTGCTCTTCGCCCTCTACTTTGTTTTTCGCGGCGCCTTCGAGTTGCGCGGCGCCAGTTTTGTGGGGTGGATCACCGACCTGTCGGTGCCCGACTCGGTCCTGGCCTTGCCGTTCTCACTGCCCCTGTATGGGAATCATGTCTCTCTGCTGGCCATCATTTTTGGTGTGTCCAGTTTCCTAATGATGCGCATGACCATCACTGACCAGACGCAGAAGACCATGTTGTACATCATGCCCGTCATGATGTTGTTCATCTTCAACCAGTTACCCTCTGGCTTGACTCTCTATTATACTCTTTTCAACCTCTTGTCCGCTGCCCAGCAACAGTGGATGACCGGCGGAACCATGCCGCCGGCCCCGGTCCAGGCGCCCGCGCCGGCCCTGACCATGAAGCGGAAGCAGAAGGCCGGTTGATGCATCATGCTGTCCGGACACCGCGATACCATCGTGGCCTTGTCCACGCCTCCGGGCAGGTCCGGCATCGCCATTGTCAGGATGAGCGGGCCACGGGCCCTGGACATTGCGTGCCGACGGATCGTCGCTCCACTGACTGAACAGCCCCGCCCCGCCTCGCTTCTCCATGCCCGCGCCAAGTTATGCTGGCTGAACGATTTGGAGGGCCAGCGCCTGGACCAGGCCATCGTCCTCGCCTTCCACGCGCCCTGCAGCTACACGGGTGAGGACGTGGTGGAGTTCCATCTCCACGGGTCGCCCTGGATCGTCGGCCGCGTCCTTGAGGATTTGGGCCGCGAGGCGGAAATGGCCCTGGCGGGGGAGTTCACACGACGAGCCGTGGAGCATGGCCGCATGTCCCTCACCCAGGCGGAGGCGGCTCTCGCCCTGATCGAGAGCCGCTCGTCCCTTTCCCACCAATTGGCCTTGCGCGGCTTGGCGGGACAACCGGGGCGCCTGATGCAGGAGTTTTGCGATCAGCTGCTCAACCTAATCAGCCTGGTGGAGGCCGAGTTGGACTTCGCCGAGCATGAGATCACGCCGGCGCCTGATGATGTCCTGATTGATGCGGCGCAGGCCTTGAGCGGGAAGGTTCGCGCATGGCGAGAGTCCTGGCGGATCGGACGCTTGGCTGATGGCGCCAATGTGGTGCTTGCCGGTGCGCCCAATGCAGGGAAGTCCACCTTGATGAATGCCCTCGTCGGCCACGACTGCGTGCTGGTGGATGCCGAACCCGGCACCACGAGGGACTCAGTCTCCCAATCGCTGCGTCTGGGCGACCTCAGTGCCACGCTGTGGGACACCGCCGGCTTGCACGAGGCTGATAATCGGGTGGAACGACTGGGCATGTCACGGACACGGGAGCTTCTGGTGCGCGCGGACTTGGTCCTGCACCTGGTTGCACCGGGTGGCCATCCCCTGGCGGAATTGCTCGATGATCCCCGCGCCCTGTTGGTGTGGACCAAGTCCGACTTGCTGCCCCCCAACGCCGACATGGGCGGCTTCGTCGTCTCCGCCAAGGACGGTGTCGGGCTTGAGCAGCTGAGAGCCGAGATGGGGTCCCGCCTGCTGAGCGAGGATTGGCAGCACTTGGAGATGGTCGTCTCACACTCCCGCCATCATCAATTGTTGGGTCTGGCACTAGAGGCCCTACAGCGGTTCATCACGTCCATCAGCGAGGGTGAGGATCGCGCCCTGACCGCCGCCAACCTGCACGAGGCCCTTGGTTGTTTGGGCGAGATTCTGGGCTGGGATAATCTGGAAGAGATCTACCCTCGCATCTTCGCCCGCTTCTGTGTCGGGAAGTGAGGCGACACGTGACGAGCGCCTCTAGTGTGTACCCGCCCCACCCATGTTCCACGTGGAACATTCCCGGCCCGCCTTATGACTTGGTGGTTGTCGGAGCCGGTCATGCCGGTATCGAGGCGGCCCTGGCCGGTGCCCGCATGGGCCTGCGCACTCTGATCATCACCATGTCCTTGCAAACCATTGGGCAGATGTCCTGCAACCCCGCCATTGGGGGCGTGGGCAAAGGCCAGTTGGTGCGCGAGATAGATGCACTGGGTGGAGAGATGGGGCGTCTGGCCGACCTCTCGGGAATCCAGTTCCGCATGCTGAATCGATCCAAGGGCGCCGCCGTCTGGTCGCCCCGCGCCCAGTGCGACAAGTGGCATTATGCGCGGATGGCCACACAAATACTGTTCAATCAACCCGGGCTGGATCTCCGTCAGGGCCAGGTTGTGGATCTCGCGTTTGATAAGGGGCGGATTCGTTCCGTTTTGCTGGACAACGGCACCGAGATACCAGGGCGCGCCTTCATCCTCTGCGCCGGCACCTTCCTCAATGGCCTCATCCATGTTGGTGACAAGCAGCGCGCCAGCGGGCGGGCCGGCGAGCCTCCAGCCCACGGACTCAGCGCCGCACTGGAGCGGATGGGCGTTGCCGTGGCCCGCTATAAGACGGGGACGCCACCGCGGGTGGACCGCGAGTCCATCGATTTCTCCTCTTTCGAGCTTCAACCGGGCGACACACCCTCCAGGCCTTTTCGTTTCTATGAGCACCTGGTGAATCTTCCCCAGTTGCCATGTCATCTCACTTGGACAACCGAGGAAACCCACCGTCTCCTGCGGGAGAATCTCCATCTCTCGCCCATGTACTCGGGCCGGATTGAGAGCATCGGTCCCCGCTACTGTCCCTCCGTCGAAGACAAGGTTGTTCGATTCGCCGACAAGGACCGGCATCAGCTTTTCCTTGAGCCAGAGTCACTTGACGGGCGCGAGATGTATGTCAACGGCTTCTCCACGTCGCTGCCAGAGGAGATCCAATGGCGGGCGCTGCGCACGGTACCGGGCTTCGAACATGTTCGACTGATTCGACCGGGTTATGCGATCGAGTATGATTATTTCCCCGCCTGGCAGATCAACATCGGCTTGTCCCTCCATGAGATTCCGAACCTGTTCCTGGCTGGTCAGATCAACGGGACATCGGGTTATGAGGAAGCAGCGGCCCAAGGCTTGCTGGCCGCCATCAACGCCGCCGCCCTGCTTGACGGCAAGGACCCCCTGGTGCTGGGCCGCGATCAGGCCTACATAGGCGTCCTGGTTGACGATCTTGTCAACAAATCCCTGCTGGAACCCTATCGCATGTTCACGTCAAGGGCGGAGTTCAGGCTTCTGCTGCGGCAAGACAACGCTGACGAGCGTTTGATGGAGTACGGTCGTCGATGCGGCCTGCTGGAGGAGTGGCGTTGGCAAACACTGTTGCATCGTCGAAGCCTGCGCGAGCGTATTGTGGACTGGCTGATGCGAAGCAGCCTGCCGGCGGGCGTCATCCGCCAGATTCTTTCGACCGGGGAGCCAGATGGCCCAGAAAGTCCCCAATCCATGCTGGACCAGCCACCCTGCTCAGGATCCCAACGTGCGGCGGAGTGGTTGCGTCGTCCGGATGTCAAGCTGAATGCGCTGCTCACCGCGGCTGGTCCTGATTGGTCGGCGGAGGCAGACGAGGATCTGCTTGCTGGCATTGAACTGGATGTCAAATACGCAGGCTACATCGAGCGACAGCATCGGGCTGTGGCGAATTTTCGCCGCAATGAAGGCGTGGCCTTGCCAAAGGATCTGGACTATGCATCCGTCTCCTCACTTTCCACCGAGGCACGGCAACATCTGGGCCGCGTGAAGCCACACAGCCTTGGCCAAGCCTCGCGCATTGGAGGCGTCAATCCGACGGATGTCCAGGCCCTTTGGGTACACCTGCAGCGGCGACTGCTCCCAGGGGCCTGATCTCCACAGTGCAAGGAGTGTTCCACGTGGAACCAAGTCCCTCCCTTCCCACCGGCGGCCAACTGGAGCAACTGGCTTCATTTGAGCTGATGCTCCTCGCCGACAATGAACGGTTGGGCCTTGTATCACCAACGGCACTATCCCGCTTCAAGCAGGATATGCTGGCTCCCTGCTTGAAAATGGCCAGCCTGCCCATGCTCAATGCGGAGCCGCTTTCCGTGGTTGATCTTGGCTCCGGGGGCGGCCTTCCGGGAATCCCCCTGGCCATCATGCTGCCCGCTCATCGTTACCTGCTGATCGACCGGTATTTGAAAAAATGCCAGTTCCTCACCCGTGTGACTGAGTCCCTTCAATTGAATCATGTGGACGTGCTGCACGCCCGGATCGAAAAGGTGCGCGACCGTCCTGCCCCGGACCTCTTCGTGGCCCGCTTCGTCAAGGATCCCCGCATGTTGGCTGCTTGGACCCGCCGCTGGCGCCGCCCCGGGGTCCGCTACCTGCTCATGGGTGGCGCCGAGGCGCCGACCCCTGCCCGCATCTATGATCTTGAGCTACAGGCATCCCACCCCTTGGCTGCGGAAAAAGTCGCCCATGAATATCTCGCCAAGTAGCTTCCTGGACCATCTGCGCTCGCTGGCCGCGGCGACGCCTCCTCTGGACCGCCTCACCAGCCTGCTTGAGCAGGGAATGCTGGCAGAGGTGGCCGGTGCGGCCGCTTCGTTGCGTGCTGTCATCCTCGCTAATGCCCTGGCCAATCGACCGGGGCTGGTGATGGCCATAGACAGCCACGAGGCAGAGGAACTGGTGGACGACCTGGTTTTGCTCATGGGTCAGGATCGTGTCTTCGCGCTTCCGGCCCGTGACACCGCCCATCACGATGAGCGGGGCCTTCCCCTTGAACAGCGCAGCGCCCTTATCGAAATCTACCGCCGTCTGCGTCTGGGCGACCCCCTGGTTCTGGTCGCAAACCTTCGCCAGCTGCTGGAGCTCCATCCTCGCCCGCAAACCGTGGATGGTGGCATGCACATGCTTGAGCCGGGCATGTCTCTATCCCGCAATGACTTCATTGAAACACTGGAGCGAGCAGGCTTTGAACGGGTATCCACCGTGGAGGATATCGCACAGTATGCCGTACGCGGCGGCATACTGGATCTATATCCGTGGGGTCACGAACATCCTTTGCGTTTGGAGTTCTACGGCGACGAGATAGAATCCATCCGCGCATTCGATCCCAGCCAGCAAACCAGTCTTGCCCTTTTGGCCAATGTGACCTTGGCCCTCCATGACGACGAGGCGGAGGCAGAGGCCGATCTGTTCTGCTTGCTGCGCAAGGATACCCTGGTCGCCGGTCCGCCTCTGGATCATGTGAAATCCCAGCTTGAACTCGTCGCGTCCGGCGGCTCGGAGCCCAGGTTGGCCGGGGACCAGCCCCGACTGTCCACTGGCGAGGTGATCGGCCATCTCCTGCGTCACTCTCGTCTGGTGTTTCATGCGGGCCGGCGCCCGGATGACGAACAGGTCCTCAATCTTCGCGCGCGAAGCCAGGAATCCTTCATGCGCAATCTGGCGCTGCTGACCGCCAACCTGCGCGGCCTGCATGACGAGGGCTATCGCACGGCCATCCTCTGCGACAATCTTGGCCAGCGGGAGCGCCTGCGGGAGATCCTGGAGGAGGTGGGCCTGTCGGAGGAGCGCGTGCCGCTCTCGGTGGGCACCTTGCACCGCGGATTCGTCTGGCATGACGCCCGGCTGGCGGTTTACACCGATCACGAGATCTTCAGCCGACCGCGCGTCCGGCGTCACATCAAGCGCTTCCGGCGCGCCACGGCCTTGCGGCGGATCGAGAACCTGGAACCGGGCGATGCCGTCGTCCACGTCCGATTCGGCATTGGCATCTTCGAGGGCCTCACCGCCATCAAGGTCAACGGCCACGAGCGGGAGGTGCTCAAGCTGCGCTATGCCAACGACGATCGCGTCTACGTCCGCCTGGAGCATTTCCGCGACGTGGAGAAGTACTCGGCGGGCGAGGAGACCGTCGTCAAGCTCTCGCGCCTGGGCACCGGCGAATGGGAGCGCACCCGGCGCAAGACCAAGGCTTCGATCCAGAACGTGGCCAAGCAGCTGATCGAGCTGTACGCCCGCCGCCGCATGAGCCAGGGCATCTCCTTCGGCGCCGACACCATCTGGCAAAAGGAGATGGAGGCTGCCTTCGAATTCGAAGAGACGACGGACCAGTTGGCCGCCATTGCCGCCTGCAAGGAGGACATGGAGGCGACATGGCCGATGGACCGCCTCATCTGTGGCGACGTGGGCTTCGGCAAGACCGAGGTGGCCGTGCGCGCCGTGTTCAAGGCGGTGAGTGACGGCCTTCAGGCCGCCGTGCTGGTGCCCACCACCATTCTGGCCCAGCAGCATTACAACACCTTCTCTGCGCGCTACGCCGAGTATCCGGCCCGGGTCGAGGTGCTCAGCCGCTTCCGCACGCGCAAGGAGCAGGAGCTGGTGCTGGCCGAGCTCAAGGCCGGCAAAGTGGACGTGCTGATCGGCACCCATCGCCTGCTCTCAAAGGATGTTGTCTTCCACAAGCTGGGGCTGCTGGTGGTGGACGAGGAGCAGCGCTTCGGCGTCCTGCACAAGGAGAGAATCAAGCAGCTCAAGGCCAACCTGGATGTCATCACGATGACAGCCACGCCCATTCCCCGCACTCTGGACATGGCCATGCTGGGCATCCGCGACCTCAGCCTCGTCAATGTGCCGCCATCCAACCGCCTGCCCATCGAGACGGAGATCCTGCCCTGGAACCCGCGGGTCATCCGCAGCGCCATCCTGCGCGAGCTGGACCGCAACGGCCAGGTCTACTTCGTGCACAACCGGGTGCAGAGCATCGACACCATCGTGACGCAACTGCGTGAGCTGGTACCCGAGGCGCGTTTCGCCGTGGCGCATGGGCAGATGAGCGGCGTCCAGCTGGAAAAAGTGATGTACGAGTTCATGCGGAGGGACTTCGACGTCCTGGTCAGCACGATGATCATCGAGACGGGCCTGGACATCCCCAACGTCAACACGATGATCGTCAACCGCGCCGACACCTTCGGCCTGGCCCAGCTCTACCAGCTGCGGGGCCGCATCGGCCGCAGCCACCGTCAGGCCCATGCCTACCTGCTCACGCCGTCCGCCTTCCAGATGACGCCCGACGCCAAGAAGCGCCTGCACACCATCGGCGAGTTCACTGATCTGGGCAGCGGCTTCAAGCTCGCCATGCGCGACCTGGAGATCCGCGGGGCCGGCAATATCCTCGGCTCCGAGCAGAGCGGTCACATCTCGGCGGTGGGCTACGAGCATTACAACCGCTTGCTGGAGGAGGCCATTCTCGAACTCAAGGACGAGGAGAGCCGAGTGGAGCGGCCGGCCCGCATCGAATGCCAAGTGGAGCTGCCCGTTGACGCCTTGCTGCCCGCGTCCTATGTGGAGGATGCCGGCGAGCGCGTCAATCTCTATCGCCGCCTCCAGCAGGCGCAAGGCGCGGACGAGGTCCAGCGGCTGCGCGGCGAAGTGGCCGACCGCTTCGGCAGCCTGCCCGCCGAGGCTTGGATGCTCTTCCAGCTGGTGGAGTTGCAGGCCCTGGGTCGCGCCGCGCTCTGCGCCCTGGTCGATCTGCGACAGGAGCGTTTGCTGCTCAAGCCGGCCGCCCCCGATGAAAGCACCGCCCAGGCCTGGCTGGGTCGCGTGCGGCACCTGGACGCCGCCTGGCCCGTGCAGATCGCGGCCCAGGGCCAGATGGCCCTGCAGCTGGATCAGCGCGGATTGGACTGGCCCAGCCGCCTTCAGCAGGCACGCGAGATCCTGCGCGAACTGGGCGAGTCCGCACCTTCCTGACAACATGCCGGGCTTGGGTCTTCGCTGGGCTTCGCGCCCGTGTCGAAGACCCTGGGCGAAGGAGACCGAGACGAGACCAAGCCCGCCTGGCTGCCAGCAGTCTGTCGGGCTTGGACCTTGGATGGGATTCGCGCCCATGTCGCGGACCATTCGGCGGAGATTTCGCGTCGCGTAATGGCATTTACTCGCAAGAAACCTGCGTCGAATGGGGCCGGCAGGGGCGATGAAGACCGCGAAGCGGCCAAGCCCGACAGACTGCTACGCGTCTTGTCCCGCTGGCCGGCCCTTCCGCGACTCCCACAGGCGCAGGATCCAGGCCGCCCCGTAGAGCAGACCCGCAAGGAGGAGCGCGCCGCCCAGGCCCGCCTTGGCGCTCCAGTGCCCGGACCAAAGGGCAAGACTCCAGGCGCCGGCCCCCAGGGATACGATCGCTCCAATCCATTCGCGCCGCCAGGACGCCACGGCCGTCAGGACCACCATGCCGGCGGGAATGAGATGAAGGGCGAGTGTCAGCGCCCGCCTGACAGCTCCCTGTCCCGGCTGAAGAGCGTCCAGCGCGAAGACAGAGAGGAAGGCGGCGATGATCAACATGAGGACCCGCGGCAACCATGTCAACCGGCGGCGCAATCCCGCATCCATGTTATCCTCCCACTTCATTGAACCGTCGCGCGCACCTGCCTGGGGCGCCACTCCCGGGCGCCGGAAGCAAATGTTCGGATGGGCGCCGCTGAATCAGGGTGACGGAGCCTCTGGGGCCCGGGCGGGCACCAGCTCCCGCCGCAGGGCCGTCAGGGCCAGCTGGACGCACTCTTCCGCCGATTGCGGCGCCATGTCCTGATAGAGTGGATCGTCCTGCCCCAGGAGCAGGCCACAGGCCAGCCGGCCCGCGCGGTCCACCACCAGGACGTGGACGGCGCCCACCACCCGGGTCCCCATCAGGCATTCCACCAGCAGGGCGTGATTGGTGGCAACCGGGTGATGGCGGCGCCAGGTCCGGAACTCCCGGACACTGCGCGACCACATGCCCGCGTGCCCCCTGTCCCAACCCGGCGACAGGGCAACGGCCTCCGGATGCAGGTGCACGAGGGCGCCGGCTTCCAGCCCTTCGGCCAGCCGGCTGGTGAGAGCGGTGTCGGGGGCGACCTCGTCGAGGTTCCGCACCATGACCGGCAACACCGTGATGCCCGGTGAGCCGGCCTCCATGCGCAGGGTTTGCGCCGCCTCGTGGTCCACGCGAACGCCGCAGGCCGACACCAACAGGCAGATCATGATGGGCACATGATTGAAGCGCGACATGGGCCGCCCCTTCGTTGTGGTGCGAACGCGTGGTCCCATGATGCGGAAGACCGGGCACGAAGGCAAGAAGTGGGGCCGGCCCCAACTCCGTGGAACCGGCCCCGTCCTCCCCTGATTAGGAAGGAGAAAGATTCATCGTAGCAGCAACATGCCGCGCGTCTCGCTCCGCCCCCCGGCTTCCAGCGTGTAGGTGTAGCGACCGCTGGGCAGGCCGGCCGCATCGAAGGTCAGCTGGTGCTCGCCCCGCTCCAGCAGGCCGTCAATCAGAGTGGCCACGGTCCGTCCCATGATGTTGTGCACGGCCAGGCGGGCCGGACCCGTCTCGTCCATCACGAAGCGCAACGTGGTGGCCGGATTGAAGGGATTGGGATAGTTCTGCGCCAGCACAAAGAGAGCCGGTCCCTCATTGGCGCTGGTCACCACCTCCTCCAGGAGCTGGCCGCGGATCTCGCCGCCCGGAAACTGGGTGCTGTGCACATTGACGTAGAACAGGCCGGTCTGGAGTGCCGTCAGCTGGGCGGCACTGAGGAGGAAGGTGTTGCCCGCCGGATCGTAGCTCCCGGCGGTGGGGCTGTCCGGTGTCGGCGTCAGGCCGAAGACCACCCCGCCATTCACGCCGGCCGGCGCCTGGTGGATGTGCGACGCCGTGTAGCTGGCGACGAGATCGCCGTAATGGCCAGACACCGCCAAGGAATTGCCGGTCAGGACGGCGGTGATCATGCCGTGGGCAGGAGAGGCGTTGGGCGGCACTTCGTTCAACCCGCTCAAATGGGCGACATAAGTCTCAGCCAACGCCGCTGAGGTCCCCATCCCCATGGTCACGAACAGCGCTGCAAGTGCGTTCGTTTTGGTGGTCATCGTCTTTCCCTTTCTGCTGTGATGTTTTGTTGGACTTTTTCGGTCCATATTCAACCTACGACCATGGCACAGTCATGTCAAGAATTATCTCCATTGGTGAACCGTTTCACAGCCACCACCTTCCCCGCCCCTACTTGAATATTTGTTATCATTTATCGTGTTTGAGGGGAGCCTGATGATCCGGCTGGTCCTTGCCCTGGCCCTTGTCCTTCCTGCGACAGCCACCATCTTGGACAGCTGTTGGCTCCACCAGCTGGAGTCTGTCACCGTGACGGCCCCCGCCCCGCGTCCCGGCCAAACAAGCACGGCCCTGGGCGGCTCGACGCTGGACCACGCCCTCGAAGAGGCCGGCATCGACCTCATCAGGCGCGGCGATCTGCTGTCCATGGATCTTGGTGTGGAGGGACTCACCCGGCAGGATCTCGAGATCCGCATCGATGGCGAGCGCCATCCGCCCGCCTGTCCGAACCGCATGGACAATGCCCTGACCCGCTTCAGCGGCGATGAGATGGAATCCCTGGACTTGCACCGCTCCGGCCAGGCGGCGTCGGCCGGCTTGGGCGGCCTGGTCCAATACCATCGGCGGCGCCCGGGCCGGGACATGGCGGCCATGGCCGGTCTCAAGACGACAATTTTGGCGGGAAGCGCGCGCGAGGTCGGCGCGGCGGTGGAGGGCCTGGGCCACCGGTTGTCCATTCGCGCGTTGGAAAGTCGCGCCTACAAGGACGACGAGGGCCGCGTTTTCGTCGGGCTCTACCCTTATGTCGACCTTCCCGACCTGCGTGCCCGTGAGGGCCACTGGACCGGCGCCCTGGGTCGCCTGGAGGTCGGCGCCTTCCTCCAGCGGTCCCGCGACGTGCCCTTTCCCTATCTGAAAATGGACGAGCGGCGCACCAGCCATTGGGGCGGCTATCTGGCCCAGGGCGACCGCCGCGTCTACTTCAACCGGACCGACCACCTGATGGACGATGGCCTGCGCCAGCCCACGGCCCAGTCGCCCCTGCGCCCCTCGATGATTTCGGATGCCGACATCACGACCCTCGGCTGCTCGACCCCGCGCCTCGACTTCTGGTGGATGCGCTGGGATCTCGTCAACCGCATTCCCGCGGCGGGCATCCGCAACCACATGATCCCCGACCTGCGGCGCTTTTCCGGAAGTTGGCAACAGGAGCTGGCCCTGGGGCGATTCGGCTGGCTGTCCGGACGAATGGGTCTCGTGCTGGACCAAGTGGGCGACATCGACCGGGTGGATGCGCAGCAGGGCCGCTTGCGCGTGGATCCGCCCCATCGCCGCCTTTTCCTGCCCGCCGCCCTGGCGTGGGGAGCACAGCACCGCACGGGCGGAGGCTGGTTCGCCGGCGCCCTTGAGGCGGCCAGCGCAGCCTGCTGGACGGCGACACGGCCCTGGGCTGGCAGGGTGTGCGCGCCACGATGTTGGGCGCAGTCCTGACGGGGGAAGGCGCCCGCTGGCGCCTACGCGCGTCCTGGAACTGGGGAAGGAACGAGGATGCGGACCAGCCCCTGGCCGAAGTCGCTCCGGCTGATCTCAATCTGCTGTTCCGCCTGCCGGGTTGGGCGGGCTGGCGACCTTGGGTCCGCGGCGTCTGGACCGCGCGGCAGGGACGGGTGGACCCGGCTCTGGGGAGCGACCCGCCGAGTCCTGGAGTCGCGTGGATCTGGGGGTGGGCTGGGCGGGCGGACGTTGGTCCCTGGCGGCGGAGGTGGAGAATCTGCTGGATCGCACCTACCATCGCCACTTGTCCTGTGCGCGGGATCCCTTCGCCGTGGGCCAGCCGGTCATGGAGCCCGGCCGTCTGCTGCGCTTGGCCCTTGCCTGGTCCATGCAAGCACCCAACCCTTGAATGACCCACGGAATAAGAAAAAGCCCCGGCGGCGGACCGTCGGGGCTTCGTTGTGTCAGGAGGGGGCGGATCAACGCTCGTCCGGCGTGGCCTCCGCCTCGCGGGTGGCGCGGTCTCCCTGCTCGCCCATGTCCTTCACGTCGGCAAACAGGGTGGTCAGTTTCTCCTTGTAGAGCACGACGGGCACCTTCTGTTCGATCTCCTGGCGCCAGGCATCGTGGCGGTTGGCGCGCGCCTCCCGCTCCAGCTTCATGCGGATGGAGGTGCGGGCCTCGTCCAGCGCCTTGGGCTTGGGGGGAATCACTTCCAGCAATTTGATCACCGACCAGTTGCGGCCGATGGGCAGCGGGTCGCTCACATCGCCCACGGCCATGGCGAAGGCCGCTTCACCCATCTTGCCATAGCGGCCGGCTTGGAAGGGTTCCAGCGTGCCGTCCGTACCCTTGCGGTCCGGACGTTCCGTGTACTGCTTAGCCAGCTTGCCGAAGTTCTCGCCCTTGCGGGCCCGCTCGGCCAGCTTCTGCGCCAGGTCGCGGTCCGCGACGTAGACCTCCTGCACGCGGACCATCTGCGGATGCATGTAGTCGTTGGGGTTGGCGGCAAACCAGGCGGCGATCTGGTCCTCGCCCACCTCCACCTTGCCCTTGATCCGCTCCCGCTCGTAGGTCATCACCACGTTGTTCTCAAGCTGCTGCTGGACGTTCTTCAGCACGTCCTTGTCCTTGTCCAGCCCCTCCGCCTTGGCCCGCGCCGTCAGCATGGGGTGGATGGAGGCGTTGTTGACCATGTCTTCCACGTCGCGGGGTGTGGTGATGGAGGAGGCCGGTCGGAAATTCCGCTCCATGCTCTTGGCCAGGCCCGCCATGTCCATCTGGCCGCCCTTCCAGGACGCGATGACCTGGTCCTTCCAGGCGCCCTCGGCCAGGCTTTGGAAGATTTCCTGCAGCTTGAGCTCAGGTTGCATGTTGGCCTGGATGTCGGCCAACAACTGCGGCACGCGCGCCTCCTCCAGCTTGTAGCCCAGATCCCGCTTCATGTCCTCGAGATAGGTGTTGCCGGCCGCCATGATCTGCTCGCGCATGTTGTTACGGGCCATCTCCTTCAGGCTCTCCTTCTGCTCCTCGAAGGTGGGCCGGCTCTCCACCGTGCGGCGGCCGGTCAAATGAATGAGATGAATGCCGTAACGCGTCTCCAGGGGAGCCGAGATCTCGTTCTCCTGCAGGGCCCAGCAGGCCTCTTGAAACTCCGGCACCATGCGGCCCCAGCTGAACCAACCCAGGTCTCCCTTGCGCTCCTGGCCGCCCGGCTCCTCGGTGTAGCGGGCCGCCGCGTCGGCGAAGGGAAGCCCGTTGCGGATCTCGCGCTGCACCTCTAGCGCCCTCTGGCGCACGGAGGCGCTGTCCGTCACCCACTTGAACAGGATGTGCGAAGCCTGCACCTCGGTCGCCTGCCTGTCGTAGGTGTCGCGCAGCACCTGGTCGGAAACCACCGCCTCCAGGATCTTGACCTCGTAGAGGCGATTGATGATCGTTTCGGTGAGCAGCGTGGCCTCGCGCTCCTTGACCTCCGGTGTGTCGAAGTAGCCCTCGGCGCGGGCGCCGGCCACTTTCAGCCGCCGCTCGATCAAATTCTCCAGAGCCTTCTCCCGTTGCTCCAGCGACTTGCGGGCCGCCTCCTTCTCGGTGCGGTACTGGCGGACCATTTCCTGGCGCAGGTCGTCCACCGTGATGATCTCGCCGCCCACCGTGGCGACGGCGCTTTCCAGGTTCTTGCCGCATCCCGTGGCCAACGTGAAGATTACGAGCGTGATCACGCTGGCCCGCAGGGTCAGCAACTTGGACCCCCACATGGTTGATTTCCTCCTTCACTATTCGAAAACCACGGCATATCCCGTCACAAGCCGCACAAAATAAGGAGTGACCGGCTGATTGCGAACGAAAGCGCAAAAGGAATGGCGACAATCGCCGACTATACGCCCACGCGGATCACCACCTTGCCGACCACGCCGCGGCTTTCCAGCTCCTCATGCGCGGCGCGGATCTGCGCCATGGGGAACACGCGGTGGACAACCGGATGCAGGCCGCCCCCCGGCGCCGGCCCCATGTGGGCCAGCAGGGCCTGGAAATCCCCGGCGTCGCCCATGGTGCTGCCGATGATGCGCTGGTGCTTGATGAAGAGATGGCGCGCGTCGAAGGTCAAGCCGGGGCCCGTCGTGGCGCCGCAGGTCAGATAGGTGCCCTCGCGGGCCAGACAGGACAGGGAGAGCGAGAAGGTCGTGGCCCCCAGGTGGTCCACCACAACCGTGCAGCCGCGGCCGCCCGTGGCCTCCTTCACCACCGCCTTGAGGTCCTGCTCACGATAGTTGACCGTCCGCTCCGCCCCCATGGCCACCAGCCGGGCGCACTTCTCCGCCGAGCCGGCCGTGGCCAGCACCCGCGCCCCGAACAAGCGGGCGATCTGCAGGGCGGCCAGGCCCGTGCCGCTGGCCGCGGCCTGGATCAGCACCCAGTCGCCGGGCGCCAGCGCCACCTTGCGCGCCAACATGTGCCAGCTGGTCAGCCAGGCCAGCGGGAAGGCGGCCCCCTCCTCGCTGGACAGGCCGGCGGGAAGCGGGTAGAGGTTGCGTTCGGGCAGCAGGATCTGTTCCGCCAGTCCACCCGGGGCGTGCTCGCCCAGGATGGCGAAGCTGCGGCAATGGTTGTGGCGGCCGGCCAGGCAGGCGGCGCAGCCATGGCAGTAAAGCGCCGGGAAGGCCACCACGGGCTGTCCGGGCGCCACGCGCGTGACGCCCTCGCCCACGGCGCCCACCACGCCGCAGATGTCGCTGCCGGGCACGTAGGGCAGCTCCACCCGGAGGCCGGCGTGCCCGCGCCGCACCCAGAGGTCCAGGTGGTTGAGGGCGACGGCGCGAACGTCCACCCGGACCTGGCCGGGTCCCGGATCCGGCACGGGCGGCAGCTCGCGCAGCTCCAGCACCTCCGGCCCGCCGTGGCGGGGAATGACAACGGCCCTCACGGCGCACCTCCTTGTCTCACAATCCGCCGGTGTCTTCCGTCCAGCGACGCGCCAGCTCCCCCCAGACGACCGCGCGATCCGGCGCGCCGGGCGGCAGGTCGGCCGCCGTGACACAGTGAGTCCGCGTCCAGACGAAGAGGGCTGGTCCATCCACGGGGGCGGCCGGGTCGATCCCCGCCGCCGCCGCCCAGCCCCGCGCCAACAGACGGGTGCGCGGCAGGAGATGCAAATGGAAGCGGCGGTCCACCTCGGCGAAGGCCAGCAGGTAGACCCGCTCCGCGCCCGTGGCCGCCTCCAGGGCCGCCACCACCCGTGCCAAGGCGGGACCCAGGGCGGCCGCCTCCGCCGGGGAGAAGGCCGCCGGCGACGCCACGCCGGACGCCGGCCGCAGCAGGGCGTAACCGGGCCAGGCGCAGAAATCCGCCGCCTCAAGCTGGAAAAGCCCACCCGGCAGACGCAGGGCGGGCAGGGCTTCCAGGGGGCTCGTCACGTCACACCAGCACGTAGGCCGCGGCCTTCACCCCGCAGATGGGGCAGGGCGCCTCGGGCCGTCCGAACTCGATGTGGCCGCAGACCGGGCAGAGGTAGAAGTCCTCCACGTCCAGATCCTTGCCCTGGCGCACGGCCTCCAGCGCGGCGGTGTAGAGCCGGGCGTGCACGGCCTCCGCCTCCACGGCGTACTTGAACATCTTCGCCGCCTTGTGGCCGGCCGCCTGGGCTCGCTGCAGCATGGGCGGGTACATGCTCTCGAACTCGTAGGTCTCGCCGTCGATGGCCGCTTCCAGATTGGCCGCCGTGGCGCCGATGCCGCCCAGGGCGCCCAGGTGCCCCTCGGCGTGGATGCGCTCCGCCTCCGCCGTGGTGCGGAAGAGCCTGGCCACGTTGGGGAAGCCATCCCTCTCGGCCTGCTTGGCGAAGGCCCGGTACTTCTGGTTGGCCTGGCTCTCGCCGGCGAAGGCCTCCTTCAGGTCATGGGTGGTTTCGCTCATGGGATCCTCCTGTGGGAAGGCGTCGCGGGAGTGCGGCGCCGTGGGCAATGTGGCAAAGGCGGAAATGGCGACGACGGATTGAAGACAGCGGCGCGACACCCGTCCTTCTCCAGGCCGGCGGCGAACTGCTGGAGCAGAGCGGGGACGATGTCCGCCGTGGACGGCCGGAAGGGCTCCCTGGGCGCTGCGGCCACGGTGGAAGACCTGCTCACCTGCTTGGACAGGAGAGGATGCAGACGCCAGATGCGTGCATCATCTGGCGGGCACTTGGTGCGCGCGGACATGGCCGCCCTTGGCGATCCGGGGCAAGCGCCTGAAGCGCGGTCGCCAAGATTCGTGACGACGCATGTCCGATTGATGGCAATAATGGTTGCCGTCTGGTATTAATTCGGCACCAAGGGGTGAGGGGCAAAGGACTTCGAACTCGACGCCAACAAGAGCCGCGCCAACCTGGCCAAGCACGGCATAGACTTCATCTCGGTGCGGCGCTAATGGGAATGAGGAGAAGAAGCTTTATGAAAGCCAAGGCGCTTGACCAGCGCTTCGACAAAGGCGAGAGCGCGCTGGAGGCGCTGGACTTGAAGACGGCCCGCCGCCCCGGCCAGGAGCACCGCCGTGTCAACGTGGACTTCCCGGTCTGGATGATCGAGTCCCTGGACCGCGAGGCGGGCCGCCTGGGCGTGTCGCGGCAGGCGATCATCAAGGTCTGGCTGGCGGAGCGGCTGGAGCGAACGAAGAGCCCCAGCTTGTCCAACGGATCTTCCATCAACAATGGGGACAACCCGTGAAGCGCTTGACCCTCCTGCTAATCGCGCTCTTCCTGGCCTGTGAAAATGAAGACGAGACCACAACGTCCGGTCTACCCTCCGACGAGGTGGCTTGGCTGAGTTTTGATATGTCCAGCGTGGGATGGATGGTCGCCGGCACGGATGACAGCCTCCGGTTCACCTCGCCAGGACGCCCGGTCTACTGGGAAGAGGCGTGTGTAGAAAGTGTCATTCCCTACACGTTGCGCGGGGACAGCCTGATCATCAACCCGGACACGGAGGACGAACACTCATACTCGATCGCCCTGCTGGACTCCGGTCGGGTTTTGCGTCAATCCTGGGAAGTTGGCGACCGTCGCTGGTATTGGGATTCCTCTCTGGACGCGCCGACCGATTGCGAAGCCTTTGACGCTCTTGCCGGCATAGGTGGCGAGTTTTCCGGATCCGGACGGCTTGTTCAGGGCGAGGCGCCCCCGGACACACTGGAGCTTGACGTGTGGGCCGAGCACGGATTCCTCTGGCTCAATGCCAAAGCACCCAGCGCTTCCCGGCTCTTCCAGTCGGGTGCCCGCGCCCAACCCGGTGCTGACACCGTGCCATTGCGGGCCGGCGCTGGCGCTTACCGCGTCCCGATTACGCAGGAGAATCAGCCAGTCGTAGGGTCCTCAGGGGTCGCTGTGCCGATCTTGCTGCCAGGCGCAGAGTGCCGGTGATGAGGCAGACCAGATTCATGCGGCGGTTGAACCGGTATTGGAACAAGGCAAAGAAGCGATGGACATACTTGCGGTTTGCCTGGTGATACACTCCCAACAAGCTGGTCTTCAGGTTGGCCAGCACGGTGCTGGTCCAGTAAAAAATCGTGTTCATGATGGTCCGGTCTCCCTTGACGAGCACGGATTGGTGATCGCAGCCTTGAACCCTGACTTCGCTGAAGCACGACAGGCCATCGCTGGTGACGAGGCTTCC